>CALFDA010000049.1 GCA_937950605.1 uncultured PS1 clade bacterium
AGCGCACTTTCTATTGCCAAATCGCGGGTAATGCCTGAAAGAATATAATTATCAGCAGGGTGAGTGTATAGCATGTTATCCTTAATCATAAAAACATTAGAAGTTGCGCCTTCGGTAACAATATTGTTACGATGCAAAATAACCTCTTCAACTCCTGCCTGTTTTGCACTTTGTGCATACAGCGCGTTTGCTAACAGTGAAGTGGACTTAATATCGCATCTAGACCAGCGAATATCAGCATGTGTAATAGCACTAAAACCTTGTTTTAAAATGGCTTTGTCTTTTATAATAAGGGCGTTTGTTTCAACATAAACAGTGGGTATTAACGCTTTAAAGCTGTGTTTTCTTTGCGTGTCAACACCGCGCGTTATTTGTAGGTAAAGTGATTGATTTTTTATTTGGGCATAACTCAGAAGCCTATTAAAGATTTCTAACCATTCGGCGTTCGTACGGGGGTTATCTATTTGGACTGCATCTAGGCTTTTTTGCAAACGTTCTAAATGTGCCTCTAAGCGAAACACCCGTCCTTGATAAACTGGTATGACTTCGTAAATACCATCACCAAACAAAAATCCTCTATCCATAACAGAAATAGAAGCTTTATTTTTTTCGATAAACGCACCATTAAGATAAACCATTAGAACCTAACTATTGCACTGAAATATTTGTTGAGAAAATGAGACATAATCATCAGATGTGAGCCTTATATTGTAACTTTTGACATCTGTTATCAAAGGCACAATCAAAAATGAAGTATTACAATGTATATCTTTTTTAATATTAAAATCCAATTTTTTCTAACAGTCGCGAAAAGAAACTCGCTTCGGGCGCGTTTTCAAGTGCAAAAATGGGGAGTTTTAATAAGTCCTCGTCATTTAACTTAAGTGCTAAGTAACCAACATTGTCGCCTTTATTAATTGGTGCTTTAAAGTTGGAATTTAAGACAATCGCCTGTTGAGACAATTTATATTGTCCACGCGACAAGGTAATTGTTTGTGGGGTTCTAAAACCTACTGAAATTTGCTCTTTGGTCGAGGCAAAAATAGGCACTTTTTTGTCAAATTTATCAATTTTTATTGTTTCAAAAAAACGAAAACCATAATCCAAAATCGTTTGTGTTTGAGAAGACCTAGCTTTTGCGCTACTTGAACCAAGCACGACAGAAATCAGGCGCATACCAACACGTTTAGCACTAACAACAAGGTTATATCCTGCTTTTTCGGTAAAACCAGTTTTAAGTCCATCTATTGTGTGGTCGCTCCACAACAATTTATTACGGTTATATTGCTTAATTCCGTGATGGGTAAATTCTTTTTCTGAATACCACAGATAGAACTGCGGAAACTCTCGAATAGTTGCTGAGGATAATATAACCATATCTCTTGCAGTTGTATATTGATTTTCATTTGGCAATCCTGAAGCGTTTTCAAAACGTGTATTATTCATGCCTAATTCTTCGGCATATTTATTCATATAAGTAGTAAAAGTACCTTCGGTGCCAGCGATATGCTCCGCCAAAGCAATCGAAGAGTCATTTCCAGATTGGATAATCATGCCCTTAAGTAGAGTTTCAAGTTTTATGGTTTTTCCCACTTCAACAAAACTTTTAGAGCCGCCCGTTCTCCACGCTTTTTCGCTGATTTTAACGTCGTCTTTTAAACTAATTCTATTATCTTTAAGCAGTTGGAAAACCACATAAGCAGTCATCAGTTTGGTTAGACTAGCCGGCGAACGCCTAACGTCAGCGTTATGTGCTGCAATAACCTCCCCCGAATCGTGGTCCATAACAATATAAGCCGCCGCACTGATGGCTGGAGGCTTTGGGGTGATGAAAATTGTTGCCTGAGCATTAAGTGATAATACACCTAATAAAATCATTGTGATTTTGGATAGTTTTTTAAGGGGTTTTGCACCACTAATAAGAGCGATTAATAAAATAACGGATTTTATTGCTGCGCGCGCGCGGATATTAATCGCGATTCTATTAGTGATTCCATCAAGGTTAGTCTTAACAAAACTAAGACTCTTTTTAATAAAATTTTCAAACAGGTAAAAAATGATATTTTGATTATTATTCATACTAAAGAAAAAGTATTTTTTAAATGTCTTGCTCATAAAATATTGTTGAATCGTATGCTTGTTTGAGTTTTTCTGACAACTGATAAATTGCCATGGCATATCTGTTATCGTGATTATAACGGGTTATAACATAAAAATTCCAAAAAGTTAGCCAAGTTTCATCGTCTGTGGATTGTGGCAAGCGAATAAATGCCAACTTAGTTTTATCATCAATATCGCTATCTATATCAAAACCCAAGTTACGCCAATGTTCGGCATTTTTTTTTGGTTTAGAATTAGCACGTTTAGCGTATTTTAAATGCTTGGCATCAAGTGAAATAGGACGGGCAATTTCCCCATTATCATGCCATTGATGTTTGTCAAAATAATAGGCAATAGAGCCAATCGTATCAATCAGGCTTGAAAACAAATTAACTTTCCCATCTTTATCAAAATCGATAGCGTAATTTCGATATGAACTAGCAATAAATTGCGGAATGCCCATTGCGCCAGCATAAGAGCCTTTCACAGATAATGGGGCGATGGAGTTTTCTCTTGCCATAAGTAAAAAATGCTCTAATTCTTTCTTATAAAAGGCATGTCGACGATAGTTGCCAAAGGCACGTTTTGTGAGTGTTGTTAATATTGAATGCTCGCCTTGTATTTTGCCATAATTGGTTTCTATTCCTACAATGGCAACTATAATTTCGGCTGGAACACGGTAAATTTTTTCAGCACTTTTTAAAGTTTCTAAATTGTCCTGCCAAAATCTAACGCCATTTTCAATGCGTTTTTTGGTAATAAACACACTCTTATATTTATCCCATGGCATGGGTGGTTTTTTAATGCGTTTGATTTGTTTATCTGTCTTTTTAACAGGTTTGTCGATAATTTCAAGTTTCACGCTACTAAAAATAATGTTTAATTCTGCTTTTTCAAAATCATGCTTTTCCACCATTTTGTTAATGAAGTTTTGCATGCTTTTAAGCTGTGTTACAGGCACTATTTTAGCGGACACCTGCAATGATATTAATACAGCAAAAAACAAAAGCAGTCTTGATTTTTTCATAATAATCTTCGATTTTTAAGTGTGATTTTATCCATTGGACAATGATACCTAATACAAATATCGTTTGTAATGTTTGGCAATTAGAAGCTATATTTGGCAAGTCTATCGCTTTGTTAACTGTGCTATTTAACCGAGCACCAAATGACATGTGTAGATAAATATCGTATGCAATAAATTTGACTTTATCTAAAATGATTCTTCAAGCGTTAGGGATTTTTACCAATTTTTCTGTAGAATTCAATATATTACGCTGTCGGTGTGATAATTTTTTATCTCAATAAGCAACACTATCGTTCTGATAATTGTCATTAGCTTAGTATTTGTTTATGGGACAAAATCTCTAAAGGCAATGGTAAGCATGACAAATCGCCCCCGCTAAAGCATCTGTTGCATCTTCTTGTGGTTTTTTTCTAAGATGTAAAGACTCGCACACCATATAAGCAACTTGCTCTTTGGTAGCATGCCCCTTGCCAACGAGAGTTTTTTTAATTTGATTAGGGCTGTATTCCGCTATAGCAATACTTTGGCGTCCAATTGCCGAAATAATAGCACCACGCGCATGTCCAAGCTTAATAGCGGCATCTGGATTAGGGCGATCAGGGCGCATAAAAGCACGTTCAACCACCACCACATCGGGTTGATGTCTAGTGATAATTTCACTAACACCTTCAAAAATGGTAGTAATACGTTTGGCTAACTCGCCTTGGGTGCGAACACAACCGCTGACAAGATAATTAAATTTGAGTTTTTCAGCCTCAATCAAGCCAAAACCCGTAACCCTTGAGCCAGGGTCAATACCTAAAATTTTCATAATAGTTATTTTATCAGTATTGACATAACGACAATTTTATTGAGACATATAATGCATGCTAGTTTTTGGTTTAATTCAGCCATTGGGCGCATATTTAAGAAATTATTAACATGTTGAGTTAATACAAGCTTATATAACACGTAAACAGCACTTTTTGCACAAAACTCAGCAAATAACATCTATTGTTTTTATTTTGTAGTCATATATTTAATTTTGCAAATTCTTCTTTTAGATAACTTAATATTATCTTGTTAATGTTCTTTTGCTAATATTCAAAATATCATCTTTTTAATATTTAAGTAGAGCGCAAAACTCAGAACCAGTCATAACCTCATTTTTAGAAAATTTACTCTTAAACCCATTCACTATAGCATTTTTATCTTCTTGATTAAAACAACAAACATAAATGCCTGTTGTGTATGGAATTTTATTAGATAAATGAAGTTTGGCAATCCTGCAGGTGTTTTCGCTCTACCGTAGCCTTTTTTAGTGTCAAATGTATCACCATTTTTGAACTTCTGTAATTAAACACTTTTT
>CALFDA010000050.1 GCA_937950605.1 uncultured PS1 clade bacterium
TCATAGAAAGGGTAAAGATGATATGGGTATGTGTTATGGTGTTATTGGTAGAAACTTTCCTGGAATTGAGGAAGATAAACCACTGGATCAATATAGAAAGATAGTTAATGATTTATCTAAGGGTATTGATGATAGAAGAGAAATATTAACCTTTCATCACCCTAATTTAATTCATCGTGCTTGTCTACCTGCATGCTTACATACACATCATTTTAATTTGTTGGGTAAAGATTTATATATTGAAAGTTATCAACGTAGTGCTGATTTTGCATTAGGATTACCTTTCAATATATTTCAAGTAGCGTTATTAACAAGAATTACTGCACAAATTACTAATACTAAAGCAGTTAGAATGCGTCATCATATATCTAATATTCATTTGTATGAAAATCAGGTTGATACTTTTGAATCAATACAAAGAATAAGAAAACCATATTATTCACCTGTGCTTATGATTAATCCTAACATTAAGACATTAGAAGATTTAGAGACATGGGTAGGAGTAGATGATTTTGAATTAATAAATTATCAACATCATTCAGAAATAAAATATCCTTTCACGGTTTAGGATATTAACACAATAAAGGAGGTATTGATCCAGTGAGAGGTATACTCAAATCCCTAGTGATAATTGTGGGTGCTTTGAAAGTTATTAGTTAAAATTGAGGTTATTATGAAAATACTTGGTATTGAAGTTACAGAGCGCGGACTTTTTAGTATAAAGTTCTACTTTCGGTGGGTGCCTGAGATAAAAGAGACTAAGGGTCCGAAGGAACTTATAAAGCTTCTTGAAAGTGACCGCCTCTCGCGGGAAGTAAAAGAGATGATACTAGATCATCTGGAAGGTAGGTTTATGTGATGCGACATCATATATCTAATATTCATATGTATGAAAATCAGGTTGATACTTTTGAATCAATACAAAGAATAAGAAAACCATATTATTCACCTGTGCTTATGATTAATCCTAATATTAATACATTAGTAGATTTAGAGACATGGGCAGGAGTAGATGATTTTAAATTGATAAATTATCAACATCATCCAGTGATAAAACATCCTTTCACGGTTTAGGATATTAACACAATAAAAAAGGTATTGATCCAGTGAGAGGTATACTCAAATCCCTAGTTATAGCGATAATTGTGGGTACTTTGACCTTTATCTTTGCTCCAAATTTTGTAGGGTTGGTCTTACTATATTTTCTTCCTTCTTTAATAGCAGCAAGAAATGGAAACAAACATCAAAATAAAATATTTTTAACTAATTTATTTTTTGGCTGGACTATCCTAGGCTGGATAGGTTGTTTGATATGGGCAGTTAAATAACCGTTCACGGTTTAAGATATTTTATTTTATTTCCAAATATCAACAGTAATTCCCTGTTTTCTTAACAACTTGGACTTATGTTCAATATAACGCTGAAAACTAGGCTCGGTTTTATAAGCACCTGTTAAAACATATTCCATCATGCTATGTAGGTGATAACTTTTAAAATAAGCATCTTTGCGAATAATTTCATTGCCAAATTTATCAAAAAAAACAATGGCAGGTTTATAGGTAAGATTTAGCTCCTCATACCAATCTTTGGCGGTGCTACGATTACCAGATGGGGTGATGAGTTTTGCGTTTGACAAAGCATCAAAACGCACCACTTGCATTTGTTTTAGATATGCTTGTGTTGTTTTTAACGGCATTAACTGAGTATGAAATAAATCACAAGATTTGCAGTTTAGTTCCTCAAAAAACACAGCTAACATCTTCTCTGCTGGTAGTTTTTGACTACGTGCTAACAAATGCGATCCTGATGTAAAAATTGGATGCGCATTAAGCTCGCCTTGGTTGTTTGTCTTTGATTTATTAAGATAGTTTGAATAAGAATCCTTAATATAGGCTTTACTAGCAATATAATCCAGCGCAATATGCATTTTTTCAACAGATTGATAACCGTTTAATCTTAGTAGTGTTTTGCCTTTAGAATCTATAAAAACAAGCGTAGGAGTAAATTGAATTTTCATGTGTTTGGCAAATTCCTTTTCACTAAATTTTTTGCCTGTCCAATCGGTAACATCTCTATCGCCCCACATATTAGTTTCAATAACATCAAAATTTTTTTTCAATTTAGCAACTAAAGCCACATCGTGAAAATTTTCTTCAACTAATTTTGCGCAATAAGGGCAACCATTTTGATGAAAATAAATCATCAGATGACGATTTTCGGCATTTGCTTCTTCTAAATCTTCGGGGAAATCCATAAAACTTGTTTTGAACCAATCGGGCAGGGATTCAACGATTTTTGCGCCCAAAAAATCCCCTTGCTTGACCATCTCTTGGGCGATGGAGGTTGGTGAAAAGTATAAAACAAATATTAACAATATAATCCACATATAGTTATCTTAACCCTAAAAAATAAACTTGCCTAACTTTTTTTTGCTTTGTGTTTTTAATGTATTCAATTAGCGACTCAGCTTTTTGAATCTATAGAGTTTTTATCAGTGGTTGAAGACAAATCAACAACAAGATATCATACAATATCAATGCTTTTTTGTGGCACAAATAACCCGCAACCAAGCAGACGATGCTCGCTAATACCAAGCTCTTGCAGTTTGACAGACTCCGCCTTTCTAAGATTTGCCACCATCAAAGAGCGTGTATGAATAACACCATTTGGGGTGGATATTTTGCGCTTTAAGCCTGCCATCATCTTTTGTGGTTGAATGCCTATTTTTTGCAGTTGTGTAAATGCAGTTTGCAAAAAATCCTCCTCGCTGGTTTTTTCATCACAAGCAATATGTTTGGC
This sequence comes from uncultured PS1 clade bacterium, assembly GCA_937950605.1. Taxonomy (GTDB): domain Bacteria; phylum Pseudomonadota; class Gammaproteobacteria; order PS1; family Pseudothioglobaceae; genus Thiodubiliella. The sequence goes on from CALFDA010000050.1 coordinate 2,800, forward strand.
AAAAACAATTTGCATATCACTCATCAGTTTTGGTTTTAATGCTTTAGTAATATTGATTTGATAATCACCCAAATCGAGTGTTTTGCCCGCCAAGGTCATAGCCTCTTTTAATCGCTCTTTAGGTAGTCTAATGCTTAACTTAGAGCGTTTAGACGGATAATAAAATCCAGATTCGTGATTTTGTTTCCAGCCATTGCCATCAGCAGTACTAATGTCAAAAATTCCTGCATTAACTTGTTTTAGCCATGGTAGGTGTTTAACCAGTGTTTTACAAAGCAAATAAGCGTGGTCAATGGGTAAAATTTTGGCGTGAATATTGAATACAGCATCTTGAATTGTATCGGGAAGCGTAAAATGCTCCTCTTTAATATCCTCTTGCCAAAACATAAATCTTACCCAAGTTTATTAATGATGTTAAATTATAGACGATGAAAGAATTACAAAAAAAAATTAACTATCAGTTTAAGAATAAGGCCTTATTAAAACAGGCATTAACGCATCGTAGTATCGGTAAAGGCAATAATAATGAGCGCTTAGAATTTTTAGGCGATAGTGTGTTAGGTATGGTAGTGTCTTGCGAGTTGTATAAGCGTTTTCCTAGAGCCGATGAAGGTAAATTATCGCGGTTTAAATCTTATGTTGTAAGGAGGCAAACGCTGGCACTGCTTGCCGCTAGACTTGAATTGTCGAATTTATTGATTTTAGGTTTAGGTGAGTTAAAAAGTGGCGGATACAATCGCGAGTCAATCCAAGTTGACGCAGTAGAGGCTATTTTAGGTGCTATTTTTTTAGAAGCAGGGTTCGATGTGGTTAATGCGATTATTTTGGATTTATTCAAAGAATATATAGATGAAATCAATCCAAACGATACACTAAAGGATTTCAAAACACAATTACAAGAGCATCTGCAGAAGTTTGGGCAAACATTGCCAAAATACCAATTAGTTAAAACCACAGGCAAAGACCACAATGCAAAATTTATGGTAAATTGCTTGTTAAAAGACCAATCAATACAGGTTGAGCAAGAGGCTAAAAGCATTAAGCGAGCAGAGCAAATGTGTGCCGAAATTTTGCTAGAAAGATTAAAAGACAAACCTTTTTCATGACACATAAAGCAGGATTTATTGCTGTTGTTGGTCGTCCAAATGTGGGTAAATCGACTTTAATTAATGAGCTGATTGGGCAAAAACTTTCTATTACCTCACATCGACCACAAACCACACGCCACCGTATTCATGCCATTGACACTAGAGAGAACTATCAAATGGTATTTGTCGACACACCAGGGATACATATCAATAATGCCAAGGCGATTAATGCTTATATGAACAAGATGGCTAGTGCTAGTATTGATGATGTAGATGTTATTGTGTGGTTACTTGAGGCGAAGAGATGGACTAAAGAAGATACACGTGTTTTAAAACATATATCAACAGCACAAGTACCCGTTATTTTGTGCGTTAATAAGATTGACAAACTAAAAGACAAGCACACACTTTTGCCATTCTTAGAAGAAGTTGCACAAAAATATCAAGCTGGTGATTTGTTTCCGCTTTCAGCCTTTGATAAGTCCGATACTAAAGCTTTGCGTGCATTAATTCTAAATCGTTTGCCAAATCAGCCCAATATTTTTGATGCAGATTATATTACCGATAGGAGTGAAAAATTTGTTGTCGCTGAATTTATTCGTGAAAAATTAATGCGTCATTTGGCAAATGAATTACCTTATGAATTGACAGTGCAGATTGAGCAATACAAATTAGACAGACAAATACAAAAAATTGTCGCTGTGATTTTTGTTGACAGGCTCTCACAAAAAAGCATTGTGATTGGCAATAAAGGCAAGATGTTAAAACTTATTGGCAGTGAATCTCGTCAAAGTATAGAGAATTTTTTACAGCGTAAGGTATATATAAAGCTTTGGGTTAAAGTTAAACAAGGCTGGTCTAACAACAAGCACTTATTAACTTTACTGGGGTATGATTAAATCTAGTTAGACCTTAGTTTTATACAAAAATTCGGCAAATAACTGCTAGTTATTATCCTTTCTTAGATAAAATTTATTATTTTGCGCTATTCCTAAAGTTGTATCAGATTAATTCAATAAGTCTTAAACAGGTATCAGAATGTAGCCCTAGTTTTGTATCAAGCAATATGGGCAAAATATTTAGGATAAAGCATTTGATGTGCAACAATACCTAAGACAGAGTGGATATTTAAAAACAAAAGCATAATTGCTATTATGCGCTAAGTCTTTGAAAATTGTTGTTTAAATAAGTAGGAGGGAAAATGAGTATTTATTTAGGCGTTAATATTGATCATATAGCCACCCTTAGGCAAGCTAGAGGAACGCATTATCCATCACCGATAGAGGGTGCTTTATTATGTGAGAAGTCTGGCGCAGACAGTATTACCTTGCATTTGCGTGAAGATAGGCGCCATATTCAAGATACAGATGTGATTGCCTTACGCGAACAACTCAACACTAAAATGAATCTAGAAATGGCAGCCACAGATGAAATGGTCGCGATTGTTAGTAAAGTTAAACCTCAAGATTGCTGTTTAGTACCAGAAAAACGTGAAGAATTAACCACCGAAGGTGGATTAGATGTAGCCAAGCAAATCCCTAGAATACGTGATATTTGTACACAACTTGCGCAAAATGGCATAACAGTATCGCTGTTTATTAATGCAGATAAAACCCAAATTGATGCAGCATGCGAATGTGGTGCACCCGTGGTTGAACTACATACAGGACATTATGCCGACACCCAAGGCAATGAGCAACAAGATGAGTTTGAGCGCATTAAAAATATGGCAACCTATGCGCATTCGATTGGTCTACAAGTAAATGCAGGGCATGGACTAACTTTAGAAAACACCAGATCTATTGCGCAACTACCTGAAATTGTTGAACTCAATATTGGTCATTTCATTGTTGCTCGTGCGGTTTTTGTCGGTTTAGAGACTGCCACCCGTGAGATGAAAGATTTAATGTTAAGAGCAAGATTATAAAATTTAACTATGCCTGTTAAACAAAAGTGATTTTTAGTAAAACATAGCTTAATTTATAACAAAATAAACACAAACCATTTTATTTTGCTTGCAAAATGATTTTTCAAATATTAGCAAATTGTTTAATCAGATTTTTTCATTCTTATAAATTTTTCTTGAAAACTCACTAATTAAAATGCAACTCACCCTGTGTAGTTAGTCTAATACAAATTTAGCGCATTAATAAATACTTTTAAATACTTTGTTTTCTATTCGAAAAAATTGACAGACACGTTGACTATTTGCTTATTTTTGAATTAGCATTTTTTGTATTTTCTAAATCTTGGATTGTGTTTTGTTTGTTGATTACAGTTCACAAATTAAGGTTGAAACTTAGAGGTCATAGGATAGCGACGCTCTTTGCCAAAGGCATTTTGACTGATTTTTGGTCCTGGAGCACTTTGTCGGCGTTTGTATTCGCTGTTAAGCACCATTTTAGTAACGCGCTTTACCGTGTCGGCATTATAACCTTGTTGAATAATGTGTTTAACTGAGTATTTTTTTTCGATAAACAAACCCAAAATCGCATCTAGTTCATCGTATTGGGGTAATGAATCTTGGTCAATCTGGTTTGGAGCAAGTTCTGCAGAAGGTTCACGCTCGATTACGCGATTAGGGATAACATAACCTAGGGTGTTGCGGTATTTAGCCAAACGATACACCATGGTTTTAGCAATATCTTTTAGTGGTGCAAAACCGCCTGACATATCGCCATACAGGGTAGTATAACCAACTGACATCTCGGATTTATTGCAGGTTGTCAAAACGATTTTGCCATATTTATTAGAGATAGCCATCAACAATGTGCCACGAGTACGTGCTTGCAGGTTTTCTTCAGTGGTATCTGTTGCTAAACCTTTAAACAATGGCGCAAGTTGCATATTAAAACTACTCATCATCGGGAAAATATTTATCTCGCTATAACTAACCCGCATGTTACTAGCCTGCATTTTGGCATCTTCTACACTCATGCTAGAAGTGTATTCGTATGGCATCATTAGTGCTTCTACGTTTTTACTGCCTAGCGCATCGACCGCAATTGCTAAGGTAAGAGCAGAATCAACACCGCCAGACAAACCAATCACCGCACCATTAAACACGCCGTTTTTTTTGACATAATCTTGAGTGGCTAGCACTAAGGCATCATAAATGGTTTTTTCTATTGGTGCTTGATTGTTTTCCATTAACGGCGTATTTAAAGAGTGTGTGAGGGTCTGAAAAAAGGGCAGTTGGTGGGTTAGTGCCCCTTTGTTGTTCATCACAAACGAACCGCCATCAAAAACTAATTCATCTTGTCCACCAACTGTATTAACATAAATAAAGTCTATTTTGTGTTCTAAAACCTGCTGGCGAATGGCTTGCAAGCGTTGCTTGTGTTTTCCGACTTGAAAGGGCGATGCATTGATACTAATCATGGTTTGTGCGCCTTGATTAACTGCACAACGGATAGGCTCATCATGCCAAGCATCTTCACAAATTATAATTCCAATACGCCTATTTTGACATTCAAATACCATCGGCGTTTGACCCGCAATAAAATAACGCTTTTCATCAAATACACCATAATTTGGCAAACATTGTTTATGATAAACACGCACTTTGCCATATTGCACAATGGCAGCACTGTTATATAAATATTCATTAAATTTGGTAAGAGTGCCAAAGATAACACTCATAGAATTAGGAATATTTTTACGTATTACCTCAATCTGAGATTCTACTTGCTTAATAAACCCTTCGCGTAACAATAAATCTTCTGGTGGATAACCACACAACGCTAATTCTGGGAAAACTAGCAAATGTGTCCCTGATTCAAAGGACTTATTTGATAAATCAATAATCTGCTTGGCATTGTTGCGTAAATCGCCAACAATAGGGTTAATTTGTGCGATTTCTATTTTTAAAGGCTCTGAGTCATTTTTAAGATTTTCTAATTGTTCTTGCCAAAATTTTGCTTTCTTTGCGTTATTGTTTATTTTTGCCTGTTCAAGCTTGGTATTTGCCACTACTTCCGCAGGATTGACTCCTAAGATGCTCGCAAACAGCCATGCATGGGTCTCGGATAGGGCAGATTTGCCAGAATTATATTTGCTTAAATTGGACTGATTAATATCATATTTTTTTGCAATGTTATAGTCCGAAAGCCCAGTCTTCTTACGGACTTTATCCAAATATTCTCTTGTTTTTATTGACATTGTTTTACTTATATTTTTTACCATTTTAGAGTCATTATAGTTATTTTTTGCCAATACTTGTCTAGCATTGTTTAGTTAAAAATTACCAGTATTGGTAAAAATTACATAAATACTTATAACTTATTGATTTTTAATTGATTAGTTTTGTATGTATTAAATATAACTTTAATGCTCTTTTAGCACTCTGCCAAGTGCTCTGACATATCTTGGTTGGGTGTACTGTTGGACTATTGGTTTGATAATATGTATACTTTAAGACCTTAGAAATTGTATTTATATGGTTAAAATGATGAAAAAAATGATAAGAAATGTTGTTCTGTCGGTGTTTGCAGTGAGTAGTCTTTACACGCAAGCGGATACCTTGAGTAATGTCCAAGCTAATGATGCCCTGAACTGCGGTGTTTCTACTGGTTTAGTTGGTTTTTCTTCTACAGATTCTGAAGGCAGGTGGAAAGGTTTAGATGTGGATTTATGTCGCGCTGTGGCAGCGGCAACCTTAGGTGATAGTAATAAGGTTAAATTCATTCCATTAACATCTAAAGAGCGTTTTACAGCACTACAATCTGGTGAAATTGATATTTTGTCTAGGGTAACCACATGGACTTTCACACGTGATACTTCCCTAGGTCTTAACTTTGCTGGTGTTAATTATTACGATGGGCAGGGATTTATGGTGAAAAAAGACCTAGGAGTAACAGATTCTAGTGAGTTAGATGGCGCAACTTTTTGTGTTGATACAGGCACAACTACAGAATTAAATTTAGCCGATTATGCGAAACAACAGGGTTTTGACTATAACAGCGTTCTCGCCGATACTGCCGAACAGACTAAATCAAGCTTTGAATCAGGTCGTTGCGATGTGTTAACTTCAGATCAATCAACTTTATATGCGCTTAGAACTACATTAAAAAACCCATCGTCTGCTATTTTGCTGCCTAATGTGATTTCTAAAGAGCCGCTAGGTCCTGTGGTGCGTCAAGGTGATGATGTTTGGTTTAATATCGTGCGTTGGTCATTAAATGCAATGATTAGTGCCGAAGAATTAGGCATAAATAGTGGCAATGTTGATAAGCCGACTGATAATGCCGAATCCAATCGCCTGCTGGGCAATACAGCTAGCATGGGTGAATACCTAAAATTAGACAAAAAATGGGCTTACAACATCAT
>CALFDA010000051.1 GCA_937950605.1 uncultured PS1 clade bacterium
AAAGTCATCAATTTTTGAATATTTTGTAAATCACGTTAGGTTAATGAGGGGGTTTTTATTATGTAGTTATTAAGCTGATTGACGACAGCAAAGACGCATGCTCAAATTCTTGTAATAGTTTTAAATTCTTATACATAAATATCTAACTATCATTAAAATAGCAGGCGCTGGTAAGAATACAGCTACTATTTTTGTTATGTGTATTGGTATTGTTTATATCAACGATAAGTTATAAAAAGGTGGTGAGTAATTTTTTTCGGTGTTTTTTATAATTTATGGGAGGCAAAATGTCTACAACAGGAACAGTTAAGTGGTTTGATGCAAAAAAAGGTTTTGGTTTTATTGAGCAAGATGGTGGCGATGATGTGTTTGTGCACTTTCGCTCTATTCAAGGTGATGGCTATAAGTCATTATATGATGGTCAAGAGGTAGAGTTTGATTTAGAAGATGGCGCAAAAGGGCCGCAAGCAATAAACGTTATTGCAAAATAACTCTACATTATTAATAATTTAAACCCAGTTTAGTCGCTGGGTTTTTTCGTTAAAAATAAGTGATAAATATTGAATGGATTTGGTTGGACAGTGTTTTTACAGATTGTGTAACTGGTGCCCATTATCTTTTAGCCATTTTCTTGCGGTTTTATAATCAGGCAATATCGATTGCACTAGATTCCAAAAATCCTGAGAATGATTTTTATGCTTGATGTGAGATAATTCGTGCACAATCACATAATCAATAGCCGACATGGGGGCACCAGTTAGTAAATAATTTAGATTAATATTGTTAGTGCTACTGCAAGAACCCCATAGAGTTTTTTGTTTTTTTAGATGGATTTTATTGTATTTTAATTGATATAAATCGCTGTAATAGTCTAGTCTAGGTAAGGCAATTTTTTTAAAAGCAGATTTATACCAGCGATAAAATTCGCTTGCAGCATCGCTATTGTGGCTGAGCTTAAACACCTTGCCATCAAATACAAGTCTATTATTAAGTGTTGTTTGTCGGATTAAGGGATATCGATTGCCTAAATATAGAAATTTTTCACCCGTTAAGTAATCGGGTTTTTTAATAATTTGGTTTTGTAATGCTTGAGTTTTTTGTTTAATCCAGTTAGATTTATTCTGAATAAATACCTCAATTTGTTGAATGGGAAGCCTATGGGGTGCACGCACAATAAGTTGTGCATTGCGATTTATTTGTAGACTGAGTGTTTTACGCTTGGAGCGAATAAGTTGATAATCCATAATTTGCAAGTATTTTTATATTGAGGACAATTTGTTAGAACTTATCGTTGGTATTTTTACCAAAAAGTGGAATTGATTAGAAATTACTTTTAACACTCCACAAGTTAAAAAAATATTAGCAAACCTTTAATTTTACTAACAATGCCTTAAGTGCCTTGGCTCGGTGTGAAACTGTATTTTTAATCGCGGGAGCTAATTCGGCAGCTGTGCAGTTGTGTTTTGGTAAATAAAACACGGGATCATAGCCAAAACCGTTGTTGCCGACTTTATGACGCAAAATTTCACCCTCCCAAGCACGCTGGACAATAATAGGGGTTGGGTCATTTGCATGTTTGACAAAAACACAAGCACACCAAAATCGGGCACCACGATTAATATTATCAACACCTTGCAGTTCTTCTAATAATTTTTGAGTATTGAGTTCATCATCGCCATGATTGCCCGCATAACGTGCAGAATAAATACTAGGCGCACCATTTAATGCGTCTACCACAAGACCCGAGTCATCTGCCAAAGCAGCAAGCCCTGACTGTTTAGAGGCATTACGCGCTTTAATTAAAGCATTTTCAACAAAACTAAGCCCAGTCTCTGGCACTTCTTTAACGCCCATATCTTGCATTGACACAACATGGTAAATGCCCTCAAGCATTTTATTAAATTCTTTGATTTTGCCTTTATTATTGCTAGCTAAGATGATTTTTTGCATAGTGTATAATGTCGCTTTTTGATTTTTTGGAAACTATTATGACACAAGATGAAATGAAACAAGCAGTTGCGCAAGAAGCATTAAATTATGTCATTGAGGATAGCATTATAGGCGTTGGCACTGGTTCAACAGCTAATTTTTTCATCGATGCCTTGGCTAGCATAAAAGATAAAATTAAAGGCACGGTGGCTAGTTCTGAAGCAACAGCGCAACGGTTAGCATCACATGGAATTAAAGTTTTTGATTTAAACGATGTTGAGCAAATATCGGTTTATATTGATGGTGCTGATGAATCAGATGCTAATTTAAACCTTATTAAAGGCGGTGGCGGCGCACTAACGCGTGAAAAAATTGTGGCTGCGGTAGCAGATAGGTTTGTTTGTATTGCTGATGAGTCTAAATTGGTTGAAGTTATGGGAAAATTCCCTTTACCTGTCGAGGTTATTCCGATGAGTATGAAATATGTTAGCCGTGAAATTGTTAAAAGAATCGGTGGCAATGTAGAACTTAGAGACTTTACCACCGATAATGGCAACTTTATTTTAGATGTAAGCAATTTAAAAATCACTAACCCAAAACAAATGGAAACCGAACTCAACAGTATTGTTGGCGTTGTTACTAATGGTCTGTTTGCTAATAGCCCCGCAGATGTATTGTTATTAGCAACCCCAAATAATGTTCGTGTTCTTAACAAGCCGAACCTGTAAAAGATTGTGTGAGATTATCAGTTTGGACATAATACTTCTGTTGCTGTGTGCCTCAACATTAAAAATGATGTAAAGCAACATTGCAAATGTTTTGTATAGGTTTTAGGTTTGAGCAAATTATTGTGCGACCTATAAAACACAAAGTTTAGAATATTTATTTTTGCGTATTTGCCAAGTGAAAGACTTGAGTTGCACTCAAATCCTTAGAAAAACAACAAAATTATCTGTCTAAATTGCTTTTCAGAAATATGTGTATGTTGGACATACTTGTTTTTTACCAACATAACACACTTTGCTATGTTTTTGTGACTCTAGGGTTGTTTTGAACCTTATTTTTTAATCAAAAAATTGTGAAAGTTGGGGTTTGTTCTGCTAAAGGTTGTAATTTTCTAGGATAAATCTGTGTTTTGCGTTGTATTGTGGTTCGTTGGACAAAATGACATCCCACTTTGAACAAACATACTTGATAAACTTAGCATCAACAACACAAATCATTGGTACAGGGTTTGCTTGAGCTTGTGGTTTAAGCATCTTGAAATCTAAACGAATTTGAAAGTTTTTTAATAATTGGCTTGTTGTTTTTTTTTGCAGGTTGTCGGTGGTAAATGACAACCATAGCATTGTTATGCCCAAGAAGCATGACAAGCATAACATTCTAGGCTTTCAGCGTATTTTCACATTGCTCATTGCAACTTTAGCATTAACACTCTTCCAAGTATTATTTTTTTGATTCTTTTTAATAGAGGCACATTAAAGTCATTACCCATTGCCGAGTGCATAATCACTGCTTCACCATCTTTTACCACATTGCCAAATGGATTCCCCTTGTGGTTTTAAGATAACCATCTTTGGCAGGATAAACCGTGCCAAATACACTTTCTGACAAAATATTACGACTGAGTCCGTGTGGTTGTTTTTGATAATGTTTTGCCAAATTCCTCGCTGTATCCTAGAGGCAATTCCCAAATATATTTTTCGGGCGTTCCATGACAATCTTAGCATTCAATTTCAACTTGAGCAAATGTTGTAACTGGAATATTGCCATCGCCATGCACATCAATTGTAGTATGACAATCTTGGATTTTCAGGACGCGATTTTATTTAATGGTACAGGTATCTGCAATAAATAGATATTGTTTGGCATGAATCCTTGGTTGCTTGCCAGCCACCTAGATTTTCAGTAAATGGCGAACCTAGATTATATTGAGACATTTGCTAGTTTACTTACCAGCCACCTAGATTTTCAGTAAATGGCGAACCATAAGGAAACTCCATCAAGCCCTGATAAGATGCACCAATGCGCCTACCACGGTTATGGCAAGAATTACAAGTCTTTACAGGAATGCCACCTGCTTCTCTGACACTATACATTTTGTGCGTCAGTATATGTCCTTCTTTCTTGTTTATCAATAGTCGGGTCATTTCCTTCATAAAGACTCTCATTGCTATAAATCATATGGCAAGCAGAACAAACCCATACCGCGTCGCCACGTTTTTTCTCTACCTCTAACGCCAACATGACACCTTTGACACTGCTGACGTTGATAATTAATGCCTGCGCAATCCTAGAGTCATTTTCAATATCTGCTACGCTCGGTTGTGGAATTTATTCTAACTTATCTGGAATTTGCTTAGGACGAGCAAGTTTCATATCCTGCATATATTGTTTATTTTTTTGATCGATAAAAACAAGCACTGTTGCAAAATTAAAAATGACTAGCAAAAGCCAAAATTTTATTCATTTTTGCTTCAACAGATCTTCCTTTGCAATTTTTAAACCTGTAAGCGGTATATTTGTGATGTTTCAATCATTTAGTAAATTCTTTATTTCATTCCCCATTTGTTGTAATAAATAATTACTGTTTAGACCAGAAGGACCGCTAAGAAATGGAACAACAACTAAAAGAGTTTCGCCAACTTTAACGTGGTAATATGTTCTGTCATGTCTGTTTTTTTCTGATTGAGGTACAATTTTGCCTGTTTGGATTGTTTTATCAATATTTTCTGCGCCAAAAAACATGAGAAAATCAAGCAAATAATCAATGCCTGTGCAAATAATGAGTTTGGGATTGTGTTCTTTTCTCTTTTGTGCAAAAAACGGAAAGCGATGACGTGAGCACCACTCATTAAAAAGGTGTCTACTTTCAAAACCAGTTATTTTATCTAAGCCATATTCGTGCCAACGACTATGATGTTGTGTTGAATTAAATCTAATAGGATAAAGATTTAGTTTCAATAATTCATCACCAGTTAATTGGGCTACGTCTTTATAATCCTTAACATCTTTGCCGTTTATAGCAGTATAAAGTTTAGCAAAATTCATGCCATACTTATTCTTAAGGCTGTCTTTCCAATCAAATTGTTCAATTTGCTTCACACTACCTTGTTTAATTTCATCTGGTAAATTTTTGTAATATTCTTCACTACCATTGCTATATTCAATACCACAAAGCCAAATGTCAGCATCAGCGTTACCGCCATTGCAATAAGAAAAAGAGCAAGCCCAATCTATAAAATTTTGTTCCATAATTTTCTCCTTTTAAATTTTTGTAAATTTCAAATAATTTTTTATTTTTAACGCTATGTTAAAAATAGAGTTAAACAGACTATAACAATTATAAATTGCCGTGATAGGCTGATCCCAGTCAATTATATAGCCTATAAACCTGCTGAGTTGCTAAATAGTGGCAAAGCAAACAGCAAAAAATATTATGGGTTTACGCATAAAAAAATCACCGCGCTTAATATTGCAATAGCAGGGATTTTTGAAGAAAAGATTTTTAAAAAACAAACGAATTTAACCAAAAATTACTGTAAAAATTATCTAGTTTTCAATGCCTATAAGCACTTTATTGAAAGTGCTAACATGAGCATTATCATAGACATAAAGGGTTTGGTTTTAATGATTAATTGCTTATTTGCAATGCTCTTACAGTATAATCGTCCACGCTTGTGCTTTCTGGACAATCTCACTATTTACATAGGAATCAATTCATGAAACTTGTTGAAAATCTACATTTTAATAATATTAGAGGCGATATAACAGGTGGTATTACTGCAGGTGTTGTTGCATTGCCATTTGCTATTGCTATGGGACTTGCTTCTGGTGCTGGTGCTATTGCGGGATTGTATGGCGCAATTATTACGGGTTTTTTTGCCGCCCTGTTTGGTGGTACAGGCGCACAAGTATCTGGACCAACTGGACCAATGACGGTAGTGATGGCACTAATTGTAACCAAGTATATTGCCTTATTTCCCGAGACTGGTTTAGCAATTGCATTCACTACAGTAGTGCTTGGTGGTTTGTTTCAAATTGGGTTTGGCTTGTTAAAATTAGGTCGTTTTATCAACCTTATGCCACATACAGTTACTTCGGGTTTTATGACGGGTATTGGA
>CALFDA010000052.1 GCA_937950605.1 uncultured PS1 clade bacterium
TTTCTCATAAACTAATTTTTACTAATCGAGAATTACAATAAGCAAATGCAATACAACAAAAATTTTTATCAAATACATGCTAATAACGAGATTTTTCAGCGCATTAAAGACGAGCGTAAAACCATTGGTCATTATAATTTAGCCTACCAAGATACCAGCGATATTAAAGCGTACGCTAACACAATAAAGCAAAAACATATTGTTGTTCTTGGCATTGGTGGCTCAAGTTTAGGCACTAAAGCGATTTATGAGTTTTTGTTGCCATCTAACACCTATCAAAAAGATTTAGTTTTTTTAGAAACGATTGATCCGCTTGAAATCAATCATTATTTGGCTAAACTTAATATTACTAATGCGCATTTTGTAGTAATTTCAAAATCGGGCAATACGATTGAAACCATAAGCCTGTTTAAATATTTAAACACTTTGGTTACTATAAGCGCTGATAATTGCACTATCGTTTCTGAGTCTGGAAGCAAATTAACTCGGTTTGCAAAACATCAATCTATCAAAACGTTTAAGTTAGCCAAAAACATTAGCGGACGTTTTTCGGTATTTAGCGTAGTTGGTTTGGTGCCTTTAGCAATGGTGGGCGTAGATATTGACAATTTAGTTGATGGTTGTAGGCGTATTTCAGATGGCTTTTTTAAACAATCAAAATATTATGACCCTATTATCAATAAAGCGCGATTTATAGTAGAAAATAAAGCGCGATTTAATATTAATGCAATTTTTTCTTATTCTTCTTCATTAGAAGGTTTTAATAAATGGTATGTGCAACTTTGGGCAGAAAGTTTAGGCAAGATGAATATTAACAAAACTCGTCAAGCATTGACACCAGTAGCCTTAATCGGACCAGTTGATCAGCATAGTTTTTTGCAACTTATTATCGATGGTGTGCGTGATAAGACTGTAACTTTTATTAAAATTGCTGACTTAAAAGACAATACTATTATTCCTAAATCTAATACAAAAGCGTTTTCTTTATTAGGGTTAGAATATGTTGAGGGACTTAGTTTTAACGAGTTGCTTAACCAACAAGCAGATGCAACTATCCAATTAGTTGAAAATCAAACAGACATTCCTTGTGATGTGATTACAATTTCCACAATTGATGAATATAATATTGCCAAATTGATGTTTAGCTATCAATTACTAGTTTCCGCTATCGGTAAATTCTTACAAATTAATACCTACGACCAGCCTTGTGTAGAACAGGGCAAAACCATTCTTAAAAATAACATAAGGGGTTAATGATGTGTGTTATCAATAAATGTGTGTTTCCAGTTGCAGGTTATGGCACGAGGTTTTTGCCAGTTACTAAAGCCATTCCCAAAGAAATGTTGCCAGTACTCACCAAGCCACTTATTCAATATGGCGTAGAAGAGGCTTTGGGTGCTGGTATTTACAACATGATAATGGTAACGAACGCATACAAACAAGCTATTGCAAACCACTTTAAACCACATCTTGATATTGAAAGAAATGTTAAAAATACAAATAAAGCAATTTTGCTTGATGAAGTCAATGCTATCTCTAAGGAGTGTGACTTTTCTTATATTCAACAGCAGCAAATGCTAGGTTTAGGACATGCGATTTATACAGCAAAACCACTAATTGACAAAGAATCATTTGCGGTGATTTTGCCAGATGATTTGTGTATCAATACGGGGGATAGTGTATTGCTACAAATGACTAAATTATATAAACAACACCCTGATTGCTGTATTGTTGCAGTTGAAGAAGTGCCATCAAGCGAAGTTGATAAATATGGTGTGATTGATGGTGAGTTATTAGCTAATTCAAGCAATGCTTATCGCGTGCATAATATGATAGAAAAGCCCAAGTTATCACAAGCACCAAGCAATTTGGCAATTATTGGTCGCTATGTTCTTACACATGAAATTTTTGCTACTTTAGCACACACACAAGCCGATAAAAATGCCGAGATTCAAATTACTGATGCTTTAATGTCGCTTGCTGAATCTGGCAAGGTTATTGCTTATAAATTTCAAGGTAGACGCTTTGATTGCGGCAGTGTGAAAGGTTTTGTCGAGGCTAATGGAGTTTTTGCAAAAGCACAATTCAAAAGCACAAATTAAGCTATGTAAGTCCTTACACCGATTATCAAGTTTTTATATTGACATTAAAAATGTACTGTACAGTGATGCTGTATCCAACTTTAAGCATTACAATTATCTCTCATTAGAACATGTAATACACTTTCGCTGTTTATCGTTTTTCGGCATGATTTTTGTTATACAGTGGGACGTTAATTTTGCTATTTTTATTGACATGTATTGATTATTGTGCCTAGCAAAAGTGAAAAAAATGTTGGACTTAATGGCATAATGCATATATGCACAAAAAACCAAAAGTATCTAATATAAAAAATATTGCAACGACAAAATTTTTTAACATTCAATCAATAGATGTTGAATTCTCTAATGGTGAGAAACGACAATATGAGCGTTTAAAGCCATCATGCGAGAGTGCTGTATTAGTTGTTCCTATGCTAGATGATAATGCAGTGCTAATGATTTATGAATATTCTGGCGGCACTGATAAATATGAGTTAACTCTTGTTAAAGGCAAAATTGATGAGGGAGAATCTACATTTGAGGCTGCTAATAGAGAGTTGATTGAAGAAATTGGCTATGGCGCGAAAAAACTTTCTTTTATCAAAACTATGACTTTAGCACCGGGTTATCAATCTAATATTACCCATATCGTTTTAGCACAAGATTTATACCGAGACCATGCTAAAGGTGATGAGCCTGAACCATTAGAGGTGGTTAAACACAAACTGTCTGATTTAGAGCAATTAGTGTATAACAAAGATTTAACCGAAGCTAGAACAATCGCGGCATTGTATATGGCAAGGGCTGTGATTAAAAATCAAAAATAATTTTCCGCATAAGCCAACAAGGGTCTGGTTTGTTGTTGGTATCTTACTCGCCGATAGTGATTAGCCAACGAGTATTTGATAATGAGTAGCCCTTGTCAGTATTATTTTAGTTAAATAAGAAGTTGAAAAATTACAGATGAGGAGTATAAAAAGCACTGGTGCAAAAATTGCACAAATCACTATAATTCAATTAGCAAAATCCTTAAACGCGTTTATGTTGCATTAGTGAGGTGCTTAAAATTTAATCTGTAGAGGGACTATTTTATTAAAATCTGCTTTAAGTATAATTACTCTATGCATAACAATCTAAAAACTCAATTTTGTAATCTGTCTTTGAATTCACCGATTATTTTGCTATCTGGTTGTGTTGGTTTTGGCAAAGAATACACTCGTATTGAGGGCTTTTCGAATAAAGATGTAGGCGCGGTTTGCCTCAAAGGCACAACGCTTGAACCACGCCTTGGCAATACTTTGCATAGGGTTTATGAAACCCCTGAGGGCATGATTAATGCTATTGGGCTACAAAATCCGGGTAGCAATGTTGTTATCAATGAAATTCTACCAACCTTAGATAAGAGTGAGACGCGTTTTATTATTAATATTTCAGGTTCATCTGTAGCAGAATATGGCGAGATTACCAAACTCTTTGACGATACCGATATTGACGGCATAGAAATCAATATTTCTTGTCCAAACGTTAAAGAAGGTGGCGTGGCTTTTGGCAATGACCCCGATATGTCATATCGGGTGGTGGACATTTGCAGGAAAAATACAAGCAAACCTATTATTACTAAACTATCCCCCAATCAAAGTGATATTGCTGTTTCGGCTCAACGCTGTATTGATGCAGGTACAGATGCCTTGGCAGTAATTAATACACTGATGGGTATGGTGATTGATACTAAAACAAGAAAACCTATTATTGGCAATAATCAGGGGGGCTTGTCGGGTGCTGCTATTAAGCCAGTTGCGCTGTTAAAAGTACACCAAGTTTACCAAGTCAGCAAGCAATACAATGTGCCGATTATCGGTCAAGGCGGCATTATAAGTGCCAACGATGCACTTGAATTTATCATTGCAGGCGCATCTGCTGTTGGAGTTGGAACAGCACTATTTTACGACCCTTTGGTGTGTCATAAAATCAACAATGGAATTAGTCAATATTTGATAGACAATAACCTAGATACCATTAATGAATTAGTTGGAACACTAGAACTCAATACTATCTATTAGCCTTGTTATTTGGAGTTAAAAAAAATATGAACCAAGAATATAATGCCCAAACCATTGAAGCACAGGCACAACAATATTGGAAAACAAACAAATCTTTCGAAGTCGTTGAAGACACTACAAAAACAAAATTTTACTGTTTAAGCATGTTTCCATATCCGTCAGGACGACTACACATGGGACATGTTCGCAATTATAGTATTGGCGATGTAATTGCCCGTTTTCAAAAAATGCAAGGTAAAAATGTTTTGCAACCTATTGGCTGGGATGCTTTTGGTTTGCCCGCTGAAAATGCTGCACTTAAAAACCAAGCAACTCCCGCTAACTGGACTTACCAAAACATCAGCACCATGAGAGAGCAATTAACCCAACTAGGTTTTGGCTATGATTGGTCTCGCGAGATTGCTACTTGCCATCCAGAATATTACCGTTGGGAGCAATGGTTGTTTATCAAATTGTTTAAAAAAGGTTTAGTTTATAAAAAAAATGCTATTGTTAATTGGGACCCTGTGGACCAAACTGTGCTTGCCAATGAACAAGTGATTGATGGACGCGGTTGGCGTTCTGGTGCGCAAATTGAAAGAAAATCAATATCCCAATGGTTTATGCGCATTACCGATTATGCCGATGAATTATTAAACGATTTAGAAAAACTCAAAGGCTGGCCAGATTCGGTTAAAACCATGCAAAAAAACTGGATTGGTAAATCAAGGGGTTTAGAAATAGATTTTGCTAGAGCAGAATCTGAATCTTTGAGGGTCTACACAACACGTCCAGATACACTTATGGGCGTTACTTACTTAGCGATTGCAGCCGAACACCCTTTGGCACTTGAAGCGGGCAAAAACAATACTAGCATACAAAACTTTATTAATGAGTGTAAATCTATTAAAGCCTCTGAAGCCACTATGGAAACTATGGAAAAAAAAGGCATTGATTCGGGGCTAAAGTGTATACACCCGATTACCAGCGAACAAGTACCCATTTGGATTGCTAATTTTGTATTGATGGGCTATGGCACAGGCGCAGTGATGAGTGTTCCAGCACACGACGAGCGCGACTACGATTTTGCCAAAAAATACAATATCAATATCAGACAAGTTATTAACAAAGAGCGAAATATTGACCAAGGCGCAATTATTGATAAAGGAATACTGTTTAACTCTGGACCATTCGATGGCATGAATTTTGATCAAGCTTTTGATGCAATTGCTAAAATCCTTATGGAAAAAAATTTAGGCAACAAAGCAACTAACTATCGTTTGCGCGATTGGGGGGTGTCTCGACAACGCTACTGGGGTTGTCCCATTCCAATTATCAATTGTCCTAACTGCGGTTCAGTAGCAGTTCCTAAAAACGATTTACCCGTTATCTTGCCTGAAGAAGTGACATTTGATGGGATTGGTTCACCGATTAAAAAAATGCCAGAATTTTATCAAACCACTTGCCCAAAATGTGGCACTGATGCAAAACGTGAGACTGATACTTTTGATACTTTTTTTGAATCTAGTTGGTATTTTGTCCGTTATGCCTGCAAGGACAATAACCTAGCAATGTTAGATGAACGCGCTAATTATTGGCTAGATAATGGTGGTGTTGACCAATATATTGGTGGTATTGAACATGCTATTTTGCATCTGCTATATGCACGATTTTTCAACAAACTTTTGCGTGACGAGGGTTTGACTAACAACGATGAACCTTTTAAAAATCTGCTTACACAAGGCATGGTTTTAAAAGATGGTGCTAAAATGAGTAAATCCAGAGGCAACACTGTCGATCCACAAGAAATGATTGCCAAATATGGCGCAGATACCGTGCGTTTATTCGTTTTGTTTGCTGCCCCACCAACGCAAGACTTAGAATGGAGTAATTCGGGTTTAGAAGGTGCTCAACGCTTTATTAATAAAGTCTATCGCTTAGTAGAGATTTTTGTTAAAGATAAAACAAGCAACACTGTTGGCACTTTGGACAACCTCAATAAAGCACAAAAAAATATGCGTTTTAAAACCCATCAAGCACTGCAAAAAATCACTGATGATATTAAGCGTAGACACCTGTTTAACACTGTCATTGCCGCACTTATGGAGCTTAGCAATACGCTATCAAAGTTCACAGATACTGTGGATAGTGCAATGGCGGTGCGTGAAGAATCTTTGCAAATCTTACTAAAAACACTCAGCCCAATTGCACCACATATATGCCACTATCTATGGCAAGCATTAGGACACAATAAAGCAATTATTGATGAGACTTGGCCAAGTGTTGACGCAAGCGCACTAATGCAAGACGAGGTACAAATTGTCGTTCAAGTCAATGGTAAATTACGCGCTAAATTGATGATACCTGTTGATGCTAACAAGGAGCAAATAAAGACACAAGCCCTAACTAATACAAATGTTGCCAAATTTACTAATGGTAAAATTATAACTAAAATGATTGTTGTACCGAATAAACTGGTGAATATTGTTATAAAATAACTATCTAAATTTTTTGTTAAAAGCATGCAAACACCACAAAACCTCGCCAAAGACTTAAACAAAAACAACATCATTGTCGACAAGGGCAAGGGTATTCAGCACGTCAAAGTCCAATCAGGTTATGTCTATGACATTACTATTAAAGATGGCAAGACTCTAAACAAAGACTTTAGTCTAGTTGCTAAAAAAGTCGAGCAAGATTTAGAGGTGTTAATTGAAGGCAACACCACAGTTGTATTTGACAACTATTTTGAGGTATGTTCGACTGATTCATCTTGTTTAGTTGCTCTACCTAATAAAGATGGCATGTATTATGTTGTTGCGGGCGATTTTGTTGCCCTTGATGATGGCTCAAAGATTGTGCATTTTTATGGTGATGAGGATTCATTATTAAGTATTTTGGGAAAAAGCAATGCCCATCTTTTAAGTGCAACTAGCGTTTCATATGCTTTAGCTACTTTTGGCTTGTTAGCTGGTGGTGGCGGAGGGGGGGGGAATGCTTCGAGTGATTCAACTGTCGAAGATAAAAGCGATTCAACCGACGAAGATAAAAACAACGCCCCAGAGTTCACAGGCTCAATTACTAACATATCAGTCAATAAGAATAATGCGCTTGATGATCATAACTTAGCCGACTACTTTAGCGATAAAGATAATGATGTTCTGACTTATAGTGCCGAATTAGCAGATGGTAGCCCATTGCCGAGTTGGCTTCGTATTGACTCCACAACAGGCATATTATCTGGCACCCCTAGTAATGCTAGTCATGTAGGCACTATCGAGGTTGTTATTACTGCTAGTGATGGAGTTGATGCAGTTTCATCGAATCAATTTAACATCACTGTAAACAACAACGCCCCAGAGTTCACAGGCTCAATTACTGATGACATATCAGTCAATAAGAATAATGCACTTGATTATCAGATTAAC
>CALFDA010000053.1 GCA_937950605.1 uncultured PS1 clade bacterium
TTGCTAATTATTTATCCCCACAATTAATAGGGGAGGATGTACATGATTGGATAAAAAATGGTTTTCTTGCAGGCACATTACAAAATTCAAAACTCAAATTTAGAAAAAATTTATCAAAATTAACTGATGCAAAATTGCATTTTAGTAGCCAATTAAAAAATATGGAACTTGCATTCAACACTAAATGGAAATCACTTAAAAAACTTGATGCTAGTTTGCATATTGACGAAAAACAGATGTCAATAATGGTGCATAGCACTCAACTCAACTCCTTGCCGCTAAGTGGTGTTAAAGTGCAAATTGATGATATTTCTCAAGCCAATACAGCGGTTAAAGTTGCTGGCAAAATTAACAATAAAAGCCAACATTTGGTTGAGTTTTTAAAGCGTTCACCGCTTAACGCACAAATACACGAAACACTAAACTCTATTGCTTTATCTGGTCAGGCAAATGCTGATGTGTCGCTAGTTATTCCTTTAAATAAGGACGCTACAGTAGTAGATGTTGATTTGCTGCTAACAAATAATCGTTTGTCTGTTTTAAATAACAAAATTGTAGTTAAAGATTATGACTCAAAAGTTGCTTTTCATAATAACAAAATCACCTCTGTTGGTATTGGCAGTATTCATGGTTCTGTTTTTGATATTCGCATTAACCCTAGCAAGCAACCTAATGACAATAAACATATTTTTAGTGTAGAACTTGTTAATCATGGCAATAACGCTAAGACTCATATAACACAAAGACTAGATAAATCTTGGCATGCAGTAGTTGATTCTAAAGATATTAAGGGCGATGTGTTAATTATTCCAAATAGTAATGATGTGCTAGATGTTAGGTTGTTAGATGTACAATTGAACAATACAGATATCATCAAAGGTGATTGGAAAATCGCCCCACAAGATTTACCAAATATGCGTTTAAGCACCCATAATTTTTATGTTGATGAGGTTATTTTGCCAAATTTTAGTGTTGAACTATCTTCTAAGAATAATTCTCTTGAGATGAAAAATTTGCAGATTGAAGGTCTTAATATTGATGATAAAGCCATAAATTTTAGTGGCGTTTGGGAAAATGGCACAACGCTAGTTTACGCTAAGACCAAAGGCAAAAACTTGGCTGAATTCCTAAAACAATTAAAAATTAAAGAAAAAGTAACGGGCGGAGAATTTGATTTTGATATGCATCTTTCTTGCAAATGTGCTCCATGGAATATGAATTATCAAAACATTACTGGCGATTTTGATGTGAATGTTAAACAAGGCGTATTTACTGGACAAGACCCCCATATCGGACGCATCTTGTCGATGCTAAATATTAAATCTGTTGTCAAGCGTTTAAGTCTAAGTTTTTCTGATGTTGTAGACCAAGGTTTTAGTTATGACAATATCAAAACACAAATACATTTGCAAAATGCAACTGCTGAAATTCAAAAATTTAATCTCGAATCTTCATCAAGCAATATAACATTAACTGGACAAAGCCATATCGTCAATCGGCAACATGATTTGACGGCAAACGTAACACCTGCTGTTGGTGATGCCTTGCCTATAGCGACTTATCTTACAGGTGGTGGATTGACTGGTTTAACTGCTTGGATTATAGATGAGATATTATTTGGAGGCATACTAATTAGCGACACTGTTGATGATGTTGTGACGTTCAAATATCAAATCACTGGGTCATGGGATAAGCCTATTATTAAAGAAAAAAATTAATATATAATGCCCGAGTTAGTTCTTACATTACGGGCGTTGCCATATTTCAAATAACACATTTATACGAGCAATCAAGTGTTTATAGTACTAAACCCACAGAATTAGCATTGTCAATAAAAAATAATCACTAAAATCAAAATACATTGGATTATTTAACCAATTTTCCAGATGCTTGCAAGTCAGCGCGATAAGATGAGCGCACCATTGGTCCACTAGCAACTTGAGAAAACCCCATTTGAATGGCAATTTTTCGGTATTTTTCAAACTTTTCGGGGCTGATATAAGATTCAACTGCTAAATGATGTTTGCTAGGTTGCAAATATTGCCCAAGAGTTAGCATATCCACATTGTGTGCACGTAAATCAAATAATACATCTAACACTTGTTGTTCAGTCTCACCTAAACCTAACATTAATCCTGATTTAGTGATTGTTTGCAAATTTTGCTGCTTAAAATCTTGTAATAGTTTTAGCGAATAGACATAATCTGCACCTGGTCTTACCTTTGGATATAGGTTTGGCACCGTTTCAATATTATGATTAAACACATCGGGCGGGCAAGTTTTGAGTATTTCAAGTGCTGTTTTTGCCTTTCCTCTAAAATCTGGCGTTAGTATTTCGATTTTGACTTGTGGTGTAGTTTGTCTTATCCGATTAATGCACGCCTTAAAATGCGTCGCACCTCCATCACGCAATTCGTCCCTATTGACCGAGGTAATCACTACATATTTAAGTCGCATTTTTGCAATTGTTTGCGCTAAATGTTGCGGTTCGTCAATATCTAATGGCTTAGGCTTTCCGTGTGCTACATCGCAAAACGGACACCGACGGGTGCATATTTGTCCCATAATCATAAAAGTGGCGGTACCTTGATTAAAACATTCACATAAATTCGGACATTGTGCTTCTTCGCAAACGCTAAAAAGTTTTTGCGTACGCAAGGTGTTTTTAAGCTGCTCAACTTTTGACCCAACAGGGCGTTTGATGCGAATCCATTCGGGCTTTTTTAATGGTGTTAGTCTTGTATGTGGCTTGATTTTTAGGCGTGATACTTTTGATTTGCCTTTTAGAGTTTTGATTTCAATATCTTGCATAGTTCATCACCAATTATTTTTAAGTTAATATTGCTAGTTAAATCTGCCATCTGTGTTACTGTTAAATCTTGATAACCACAAGGATTTATATAAGAGAAAGGGGAAAGGTCCATATCAACATTAAGGCTTAACCCGTGATAGGTTTTGCTATTTTTTACTCTAAGCCCCAAAGCAGCAATTTTTGCACCATCAACATATACACCATGTGCATTTTCTAGCAAATGACTCTTGATATTATAGGATTGTAATAATTCAATAATTGCCAGTTCTATCAACAATACCATCTTTTTAACCCCAATCCCCAAACGCTTTAAATCAATTAAACAATAGATAATTAACTGACCAGGACCATGATAGGTGATTTGACCACCACGGTCACTAAAAATCACAGGTATGCCACTGTTTTTTAGTAAATGTTTAGTGTCTCCAGATATACCTTGTGTAAACACACTTGGATGTTCAACAATCCATAATTCATCTTCGCTGTTGAATTTTCGACTAAGGGTAAACGCTTTCATAGCAACCCATGTATGATAATAATCTTGCAGACCTAAACGCACAATTTTCATGATGTATTGAAAAAAGTTTTCTACAGTATATAGGCAATTAAAGGATGCTCTTGTAATTCTTTATTGATGGAATTTAATTGCGTTTTGCTAGTTGCAACAATTCTAACGGTATATGAGATGTAATTGCCTTTGGCACTTTTCTTGCTAGTGATTTTACTTGTATGAATTTCACCCGCATAACGCTCGATAATATTGCATATTTCAACACGTAGTTGTTTGCAATTTTTACCCATGACTTTGATAGGATAGTCGCAAGGGAAGTTGAATATCTCTTCTGCACTGAGTTTTGGATTAAACTTATTCATATCGGGTAATTTTATCGTCTATTGCGATAAAATAGGCTAGTTTTTATATTTTCAAGCGTTTATGAGAGCTCAACAAGTTAGTCAAATTCTTAATCAAGAGTTTGACTCTGTGATACATGGTCATCACACACCTGTGATGTTGTGGGGCGCACCAGGTATTGGAAAATCACAAATCATTGCACAAGTCGCCGCTAAGCATAAAGTTAAAATTATTGATATTCGCCTATCACAAATGGAACCGAGCGATTTGCGTGGTATTCCGTTTAAAAATGGCACACAAGTAGACTGGGCAATTCCGTCACTATTACCTAATACCGAACGTCACGGCAAGCAAGGAGTGTTGTTTTTAGATGAAATTACCTCAGCGCCGCCTAGTGTTTGTGTGGCAGCTTATCAATTAATTTTAGATCGACGTTTGGGGGATTATGTTGTGCCTGATGGTTGGGTTATTTTCGCGGCTGGAAATCGTCAGGGCGACCGTGGAGTAACTTATTCAATGCCTGCACCTTTGGCGAATCGTTTTTCGCATTATGAGCTTGATGTTAATTTAGATGATTGGATAGAGTGGGCTTATAAGAATAATATCAACGAGCGTATTATTGGTTTTTTACGTTATCGCCCCGAATATCTTTTTAAGTTTGATGCTGCAAGCAATCCGATTGCTTTTCCGTCGCCAAGAACTTGGGAGTTTGTCCACCGTGCCTTACAAAAATTTGAAAATAATTTAGCCTTGTTCACGCAAGCCGCTAGTGCTTGTGTGGGTGAAGTGGCAGGCATTGAGGTGTCTACTTTTATTAAGCACTCAAAAGATTTGCCAGATTTAGATGCAATTGTAAATGGGGATAGTGTCTTGGTTCCTGATGCTATTGATTTGCAATATGCAATTTGTTCGGCACTTGTGGGTAGGGCAATTAGTGTTAAAAACAAAAACAATGCGCATAGGGTTTGGGGCAATATTTTAAACTTTGCACGTGATTTTCCACAACAGGAGTTAGGAGTTATGTTAGTGTCTGATATGCAACGATCGATTGGTGAAGAAATTTTTAGCATTCCTGAGTTTGCTAATTGGGCTAGTAAAATCGCTGATGTTATGTTTGATTAGTGTATGGATAAAGCAACGCACTACCTAAACCGACAAAATCAAGGTTTGAAACCTAAAGCACAAGTTGAAGTTATTGCTAAGGATATTGTTTCATCTAAACAAAATAAGTTTGATATACAAGCCATTGAAGCAAAACTAACCAAAGCACGCACACAACTAATGCTAGATAAACCTTTTTTGGGCAATTTAGTATTGCGTTTGCCCCTGATAGCCGCTGATTCTTGGTGTAAAACCAGTGCTACAGATGCCAAAAACTTTTACTACAACCCTCAATTTATTGATGCACTTAATAACCATCAAATTAAATTTGTACTAATTCACGAAGCACTACATTGTGCGCTAACACATTTTGCGCGGCGAGGTAATCGGGTAAAACATAAATGGGACTTAGCTTGTGATTTTGCTATTAATCCATTGTTGCTTAAAGAAGGATTTTATCCGCCAACTAATGTGGCAATTTTTCAACAATACAGCGGTATGATTGCTGAGCAAATATATCCAATGATTAACGATAACCTTAATCAAAAGCCTATGGACCAGCATTTGTATGATGAGCAAATAAACAAGAGTTTCAAGCAATCAGAAGGCAGGCTAAGAGAAAATGATTTGCAAAAACAACAAGCAAAAACCACAGACACGAAGTCAAATAACAATAAGCAAGATGGCGAATTAAAACTAGCACAACAACCACCAAGTTTGCAACCTGATGAAATAAAAAAACTTGCCACTCAGTGGCAAAAAAATCTTGCATCTAGTGCGCAACTTGCTAAACAAGCAGGCAAGTTTGATGGGGAGTTTGCCAAACTTTTTGAGGTTTTCCTACAACCTCAAGTTTGTTGGAGAACCCTATTGACACAATACATGTCAGCGTTTGCACGCAACGATTTTAGTTATACTCGCCCATCACGTCGAACAACAAATGCAATTTTCCCATCGTTGAAATCTCATCAGCTTGATATTGCCATTGCCATTGACACATCAGGCTCTATTTCACAGCAAGAAGTAAATGAATTTATCTCTGAAGTAGATGCAATTAAAGCCACAATAAATGCTGGTATTAGCTTATTTGCATGTGATGATAAACTCACTAAAACTTCACCTTGGCGTTTTGAGGTTTGGGAGTTTTTGCAATTTCCTGCTTCCTTAGGGGGTGGAAAGGGGACTAATTTTAATCCCGTATTTGATTATATTGCCACACAAGACAATGCTTATGATGTATTGATTTATTTTACTGATGCCAAAGGGGTTTTTCCTGAATTTGCACCTCATTACCCCGTGATTTGGTTAGTCAAAGGCAAAGAAAGCACTCCTTGGGGCAATCGTATCCAATTAAATTAATTATTATTAACATTAATATGAAAAATCTTTCAGTAATTGAATTAAATGCATATCTAAAAAACAATCAACCTTTGTTACTAGATGTGCGTGAGCCTTGGGAATGGGAAAAATGTCATTTAGAAAATTCTAAATTGTTGCCTATAGGACAAATTCTCGCAAACATCGACAAACTAGATAAAAGTCAAGAAACTATTGTTATTTGCCATCATGGCATTCGCTCTATACAAGTGGCGCGTTATTTTGATTCAATCGGTTTTGAAAATGTGATTAATATGCGTGGTGGTATTGATGCTTGGGCAAGACAAATTGACCTATCTATGCCCTTGTATTAATGTCAAACCTAATTTAGGTTTAAATTTTAATTGATGCGTATGTTAAAAAATGTATTAAAAGTTTTGCGTGCTTGTTGCGCTTGATTAATATCTATTGCCAAAAATTTAACTTCATTATTTGCCTGTTGTTGTGCAAGTTTAGCCAAATCTAGTGAAAATACAGTGCCAATTTTAGGATAGCCCCCAATAGTCGGCATATCTTTCAGTAGTATAATCGGCAGGCCGTCAGTAGTAATTTCTACGCTTCCATAACTCAATCCTTCGGAAATCATAGGATGCTGTTTGATAATCGGTTTACCCTTCAGACGACAGCCTGTTCTATCGCTAGCATTATCAATTTTATAGCTTTGCCGAAAAAATAAATCGCGTTGTTGTTGGGTAAAATCGTTGAATTGATAAGTTGGAATAAGCCTTAAAACAACTTTTTTTTGATAGTTTGGTTTATATCTTTTTGGTATTTCTCGATACTTTATTTTAGTGTGCTTTTCACAAGGCAAAACCTCTTCTGCAACAAGCTTATTACCAATATTTTCGCGTAAATTTACCGATTTTGAGTCAAATAGCACAGGGCTATTAAAACCGCCTTTAACTGCTAAATAATTGCGTATACCGTTTTTAACTCTGCCTATGCTCAATATATCACCTTTTAGAACTTGTACACAACACCACATTGATGCAGTTTTGTTATTAATCCTAAAATCGACCTCGGCTCCCGTTAAAGCGATGAATGTATTAGTTTGCGCTTCAAGCGTCAAATTGCCGAAAGTACATTCAATAACCCCATCATTAAAATGATTAGAAAGCAGATAATTTCCCCAACAATAAGCATGTTCGTCCATTACCCCTGATTGACTTAATCCATGTTTTCCATAACCAAAGCGCCCATAATCTTGTATGGTGGATAAAAAACTAGGTTTAATTACTTTAAAACTCATAATCTAGTTTAAAAAATCATTTTTAGACGCTCCATTTAGGCTTTTGTGTGTAGTTTTTGTTACAAAATTCTACATTTTAGAGTTATTTGCCAGTGTTACATATTGAATTGCAAGCGCAGGTATTATCTGTTGATTTTTTTGTTATAATCTGTGTTTTAATTGATTCTTGTAAAGAGATTTTATACATCATTTATGCACCCAATTGAAGTTTCATTTACCACTTTTGAGACGCTAGTTGTAGAAAAATCATACAAACAATTGGTTGTTTTGGATATTTCTGCACACTGGTGCGCTCCGTGTAAAGTTTTGCAACCTATTTTAACTAAAGTTGTATCTGAGTATAACAAAGACATTATTTCTCTAGCAAAACTTGAAGCTGAAGACGAAAATATGAAAATTGCAGGAAGATTTTCGGTACGTGGATTTCCAACAGTTATTGCTTTTGTAAGGGGCAAAGAGAGCGCGCGTTTTCATTCTTCACAAACACCTAATTTTGTGCGTGGATTTATTGATAAAAATTTAGAGATTTTTAGGCAAATATAAGCAATTAAAATCTCTAATACTAGTAAAATTTGTCCCTTATCAATTTATATGATAATAATGAAAACTGGCATTTTACTTACCAATTTGGGCACGCCAGATGCGCCAACAAAGCCTGCTGTAAGGCGTTATTTGAAAGAATTTCTCTCAGATGAACGTGTTATACAGCCCAAAATAAAATGGCTTTGGTTATTGATATTAAATGCCATTATTCTAAATACTAGAGTAGCAAAATCTGCACGAGCGTACGCCAAAATTTGGGATAGTTTTGGCAAGGGTTCTCCATTATTAAATATCACTTTATCGCAAGAGCGAGACGTTAAAAAAAATCTAACAGGCAAATTTGACAATTTAGAGTTTGCAGTTGGTATGCGTTATGGTTGTCCTTGCATTAATTCGGCACTAACTATCCTCAAAGGCAAAGGTTGCGAAAAAATCATTGTTTTGCCACTTTATCCACAATATTCTAACAGCACAAGTGCCTCAACACTTGATGCGGTTAATAAAAATCTGGAAAATTGGAAAGATAAACCAGAATTGTATTTTATTGATCATTATCATGCAGACAAAAATTACATTCAATCTTTGGCTAATTCGGTTATTGAACATCAGCAAAAACATGGCAAGCCAGATAAATTAATGATGTCGTTTCATGGCATACCGCAACGCTTTGTGGACAATGGTGATGTTTATTATGAGCATTGCGTGCATACAAGCAAATTACTTGCTAAATCGCTAAATTTAAAAGAGTCAGAATATCAGTTGTGTTTTCAATCGGTATTTGGTCCTGAACAATGGATTAAACCAGAAACAAAAGCCAGTATAGAGTCTTTGGCGCGAGCTGGAGTTGAACACATACAAGTCATTTGCCCTGGTTTTGCTGCAGATTGTTTAGAAACCATAGAGGAAATTGATAAAAAAAACAGAGGATATTTTATGCAAGCAGGCGGCAAGATTTTCAGTTATATACCAGCTCTAAATAATCGAAAAGATCATATTAAAGCACTTGCTAATATTATTTCTAAACATTTATCATAATTTATATTATGACTATCATTCATTATGATTTGTGTTGATTTATAATATCATATCCACTAAATACACTCCAAGCAGTAGACAATGAAAAAACAACCAATAAACCAAAACACAAACAACCTTATTAAACCACAGGGGGGGGGTACTTTATCAGGTTGATGCACCAAACCTAATTGTCCTTAAAAAGCAAAATAATTTAGAAGTATTGATTAAAGACAAAACTATTGTCTTCTTAGATTATTTTGAAGTCTGTGATAACAATGAATGCTTAGTAGAGTTGCCAGCCGAAGATGGAGGCGTTTATTTTGTAGATAACAATACAGAATTTACCCAGCTTGATGATGGCTCACAAC
>CALFDA010000054.1 GCA_937950605.1 uncultured PS1 clade bacterium
TCTTGTGTGCAGCATCAAGCTTGTAATATTTGAAATCAGCAATTGGCAACGCTACTTCTACGCCGATACTGTTGACATTGCCTTTAGTTGGAAAGTTGTAATCATCTAGTGTGTTGTTACTCCAGTTCACACCTAATTTAACTTCTTTTTTATCGCCACTCGTGCACTGCGATTCTTCAAGTCCTTTAACTTTAAAAGTTGAGTAGTAACCATTACCTGGATATTTATTATCCTTATCAGTTACATAGTCAACAGAGTTATTGTCTTTTAGTTTTTCTAGCAAGTATTCATCTTCCGCGACAGGATTGTATCCAAGATTTTCATTTCCACGAAGGAATATCTTCTCTTTAGATGTAACATTTATAACACTGCCTGTAGCATCAATATTGTATCTAGCATTACTTTCTTCTGTTTTAATAAAAACGTATTCTTCATCTATTTTAAACAAAGAGTATTCACCATTCCAGACTCTAGTCGCATCATTTGTAATATCAGTACCATCAGAAGAATATATCTTTTTATCATCATCATCGCTGTATACGCGAGGCACGTAATATCCTTTTTCCTTTCCCTCAACATCTTCTACCTTAACAAAATTATATCCGCCACTCTCAATATTGTAGTTACCATTGTATTCGTCAGTGACATCATCTTTGCTCTCAACAAGTTGATACATACCCTCTGTGTCAGGGTCGGGCTCAAGATTGTATTTACCAGTACCACCACTGCTAGGGACAATATCGTAGACATTCTTGTCATTGAAAACAGCATATTCACCACCATCGTTTTCGATATAGTATTGCCCACTATTGTCCTTGTAAATCGTCTTGTGGGAACCATTAGGGTAGTCTAACTGGTATAGACCGCCTTGCTCATCGAATGTATCGACATCTCGAAATTTTCCCGGTGGGAGTGAGACATAATAACCCTTGTAGCCTCTGCCACAAATAAGCTCCCTAGAAGATACTTCTAGATTTGTGCCAATACGCGTATCTTTAGTAATTGGAATGCTATAGCCGATACTGCCGCCTTTGCTATCAAGTTGATATGCTGAATGCTCAAGCTCGCTACCATCGGTTTTTTTGTTAAAAACACCATAACTAATGCTGTGCTTGTCTTTGGTAAAGTAGGGGTCTGAAAAAAACAACCTTATATCTTTTACCGCTCTTGAATTTGTTGTTGAGATATGTAATGTGTTGCCTGTGCCGAGGAAATTTCTTTCTGATACGCTAAGATTAAGAGATGTATTAGTTTCATTAGAATGGGATACGCCAATCGAAAAAGAGCCTGTTTGTGTTTCTTTTACTGAAAAATTTATGTCAATTTTATCGTCAAAGTCTTCAACCCTAGAAATGTTCATTTTTACATCGGAAAAAAACCCAAGGCGTTTAATTTTGGTGACAGATTCTGCCAACTCCTCGTCTGAATATAACCCCCCCTCGTAAACGCCAATCTCTCGACGCACAACTTCGTCTTTTGTTCTAGTATTGCCGGTAATAGTGATACGATTGATATAGACTTTTTTATGTGGTGATACTTTAAATTCTAAATCAACAATATGTGCATCTTTGTTTTCCGAGGTTAATATATCAACTTTAGTAAAAGCATAGCCTTGGTTAGTGTAGATAATTGTAATATCCCTAATGCTTTTAACAATTTTCTTGCGTTCAAACACATCACCTTCATTAATAGCAAGCAGTTTTGCCAAACTTTCGCTAGATTCATTTAACATATCGCCGCTAAATTCAATTTTGCCAACCGTGTACTGATTGCCTTCGTCAATTTGAATAGCAATATTGATACTTTGCTTATCTTCAGATAAATCGCTTTTAACATCTATTATTCTAAAATCAAAATAGCCAAGGTTAAGGTAGTATGATTTTAGTGCTTCAATGCCTGCATCAAGCACAACTTTAGAATAATAGTCTTTTTCGGTAAAGTAGTTAATGATAAAAAAGTCAGGTTCGCCAATATCAAACAAACCCAATAAATCTTGGTCTTCTTGTGTTTTATTTCCAGTGATACTCATCGATTTAATACGTGCAACTTCGCCAGCAACAATATCAAGTTCAATGCCAACTTTATTATGGCTATCGTCAATTTCAATTTTTTCATTAACTTCAACGCTGTAGTAGCCTTTACCGATATAAGTCGCCTTGATTTGTGCGATAAGTTTATCTAGTTGTGTTTTGTTGAAAATCTTGCCTCGTGTTAAGCCCATACTAGGTAGAACTTGTGCAATGTCTTCCTCTTCAAATACTTCTTCAGAATGTTTTAAATCAATGTATTTAATCTGTGGATTTTCTACCACCTTAATTTTTAAAGTTTGGTTAAGTTCGCTAACTTCAATGTCTTTAAAAAATTGCGTTTTTTCAAGATTGTGAATGATTTTTTTTGATATTTGCTCGTTATATTCATCACCTGTTTCAACAGGCAAGTAACTTAACACTGTGCCTCTGGAGACAGCATTAAGCCCCAAAATTTCAATGTTTTTAATAGGTGCTGAAACTGCAATTAATGATGTAAGCAGGCTTGTTGTTAAAATGAATTTAAAAAGTGCTCTCATAGTCATTTAAAGTTGAATAAAAATATCAACACTAAGATATATTTTAGTGTTGTGTGCGGACATGTCCTGTTGCTTCTAGTTTTGCAAGATATTTGGACCATAACTGTGCTTGTTGTGTTGCTAATTTATGCAGGTAATCCCAAGAGTATATACCACTATCATGCTCATCACTAAAAAATAAAACAACCGCATAATTTCCTGTTGGCTCAATGCGCCTAATTGTTACATTTTCTTTGCCAACTTGCAAAGTTTCTTGACCCAAACCATGTCCCACGACTTCCGCAGATGGTGAATAAACCCTCAGGTATTCGGCACTTAATGGGTATTGTTTGTTGTCAAAAGTTATCGTTAGAATATTTTTTGCCTTGTTTAAAGTGATGTCACTAGGTGTTTGCATAATTAAAAATGGTTACCAATTAAACATAACGCTATTTTAAATCCTTATTATGCTCAAAGTAGATAAAATACTGTCCATGCTGATTAATTTTACAAAAATGCACGGCTTGGGCAATGATTTTATGATGATTGACAATGTCAATGGCTTAATAAAGCTTAGCACTAAGCAAATTGCTCAATTATCACAGCGTAATTTTGGTGTGGGCTTTGATCAACTATTAATGGTTGAATCCAGTGCCACGCTAGGCGTAGATTTTAGTTATGTCATTTATAATGCCGATGGATCAGAAGTTGCGCAATGTGGTAATGGTGCGCGTTGTTTTGCGCGTTTTGTAACAGAGAAGGGGCTAACAAACAATAATCCAATTACAGTTGAAACGTCTTCTGGCTTGATGTATTTGTTTGTCAATGAAGATAATAGCGTGCGAGTAGATATGGGTGTTGTAAATTTTGACCCTAAAAAGATACCACTGTTAGTTGATATTCAGGCTGATACTTACAAAATAGAAGGCTACGAGATGGGGGCGCTTGCAATCGGTAATCCGCACTGTGTTATGATTTTTGATGATATTAATAGCGTTGATGTTGAGTTTATCGCCCCACGCATTCAAAATAGTGCATTGTTGCCTCAACAGGCTAACATTGGTTTTATGCAAATCATCAGCAGAAACGCTATAGCTTTGCGTGTATACGAGCGAGGTGCTGGAGAAACATTGGCATGCGGTTCAGGTGCTTGTGCGGCAGTTATTCATGGCGTTAGAATGGGTTTATTAGATACCAAAGTTAAAGTTAATTTTAACTTTGGTGAGGCACTGGTTGAATACCAAAAAGATGAGCATGTATTTTTATCAGGAGCTGCTGAGTTTGTGTTTGAAGGGCAAGTGGAAATCTAATCTAAAGTTATATTATCTTAAAATCAGATGAATATTGTTACACAATAAAAAATCATCATTAAATAAAAGCACCAAAAAAATGAACGGAGAGTAATAAAAATGAATAAAACAACTAAATCACAATAACACTAGAGTTAATGTTAGTTACTAGCACGGTTGTATCTGCTGTTAAAGGTATTGATTGCGATAAGATTACTGAGGCAAGCGGCAATGTTAAAAACTCTGCAAAGCGAAGTTGCTAAAATAGATAAATTGGTGCAGTTAGTTTTCCAATTAATACAGAATGTAGAGGCTCGGGTGAGGGATATAGAGTTTAGGTTGGAAAGGAGCTAAATTAATCAAATCAAACATTTTAGCTATTCTAAAACAATACTTGTTTTTGTCTAAAAAATTTGGCAGGTAGTTGGCTATTGTTGCTTTTTGTATAAATCTCAACATTCTGCCATATTCTCTTACTAATTATGTGGTTTTATAATTTTGCAAAGGCGATGACTAATCTTTTTATTTTGCAATAGTTTTTTGTTTGATTAAACTTTGTTGTATGTAAGTTTAGCAGGATATTGAAAACACCTGTTTGTCATCAAATCGAATTGCGCTAAGCATGCCAGTTAAATCAGAACCCCATACACAACCATGATCCATTGGATAAATATGCGCTTGCTTGATATTTGACAAAGTTGACCAGTGTCCAAAAAAAATATCGGTGTTCTTCAAGGCTCTATTTTTATGTAAAAACCATGCTTTAAAACCTTTAGGTGCGGTGTTGTGATTCATTTTTCCTTTAAATTCCAAAGTTCCATCTGCTTTACAAAAGCGCAGACGCATACAAGCATTAATGGTATATCTACAAGCTTGAACCTCGCTTAATGTGTTGGTCCAAGTGTAAGGTTGGTCGCCATACATCACATCAATAAAATCACCCACTTTGGCACCCTTTAAATGCTTTTCAACAATACTAGATTGTTTTAATGCGATTTCTTTGTTCCACATCGGAGGGATACCTGCATGCACTAAAAGTGCATCTTGATGGGCAATAATTAAAGGTTGTTGTCGCAAAAAATCGATCAATTCTAACTTATCTTTGGCATTTAAAACATCTTCAAAAGTGTCTTTTCTGTTAGGTGTTTTACTGCCAAGCACGCAGGCTAATAAATGAAAATCATGGTTGCCCAAAACCATTTTTGCGTTAGCGCGTAAATCCTTGATAAAGCGTAGTGTCTCTAATGATTTATTGCCACGATTAACAACATCTCCTAGAAAAAATAGGCGATCCTTATCACTAGAAAACTTGATTTTTTTGAGTAACTTTTGCAATGAATCGAAACATCCTTGAACATCGCCAATTAGATAATCACTCATTGTGGTGTGTAATATTCACTTGACATGGGTTTTTAATTTCTATATCAAAACATTTGCCTGTATTGCTAATTGTAATATATTTTACTTACATGCTCTTGAATTGCCCGTTTTTAACGCACTTTTTAAATCCTATCGAAGAATTTTTATACAACCCCCAAAGACAATACAAATCAGTCCAAACCCGTTTTTTAGCTATATTCTTTTTGTTTTTAGGCGATTCTCAAAATACATAAAGTTTAATGGCAAGAGATAATTAAAAGAGTTATAAACAAAAAAACAGGTAAAATCGCCCATTTTAAGAAGATTTATATTAGTTATGATTAGAGTGATTAAGTTTTTGGTAGGCATTGTTATAGTTTTAGCAATTATTGGCGGGGCGTTCGATTTTAAATCAACAGACAAGGACTATTCTTTGATATTAGACAAAGAAGCGGCAAAGGTGAGTGTATACAATGGTGTTGTTAAAATTTATAATTTTGTTAAAGAGTTAGTTGATAACAAAGACTTGGTTGATGGTAATAGCGATAGCGCAGTTGATGATAACACTTTAAATAATACCTCAACTGATAATAACGCTTTAATTGATAATGAGGATTCTATTGACAACAGCACCAATACCCCATAAGAATCCATGTGATTCTATTTTCATAGAGTAGTTTTTGTTTAGCGGGTGTTGTTTGTGTTTTCGTTGTAAAAATTTGTTTTTATCTTTTTAGTTGCGTGCACAAAAATTATTAACTTAGATAATCGCTAAACTCTCTAAGTTATAAAAACCTCTTTTGTTAATTGTTTTTGCTAATTGCTTTTACATTTTGAATGAGCAAAATATACGCGTCCTTAGGACGCTTTTTTAATTGCAATAGTTAAAATCTTATTGCCAAAGTTTCTAAATTTTAGAAAATAAGATCGACCCATTCGTACCACCAAAACCAAATGAGTTAGAAATGGCGTGATTGATTTTCATCTCTCTTGCCTCATTAGCACAATAATCTAAGTCACAATTAGGGTCTTGATTAATAATGTTGATGGTTGGTGGAGATATTTGGTCTCTAATTGCTAATACAGTAAAAATTGACTCAATTCCACCAGCTGCACCTAATAAATGACCTGTCATTGATTTGGTAGAACTCACTACAACATTATAAGCGTGATTACCGAGTGCTAATTTAGTTGCATCGGTTTCTGCTTGATCTCCAGCAGGGGTTGAAGTGCCATGTGCATTAATATAATCGATTTTTTCAGCGTCAATACCCGCATTACGCATTGCATTTTCCATGCATGTAGCCGCGCCCTTGCCGCCTTTGGAAGGTAGTGTCATATGATAAGCATCACAGCTCATTCCATAACCAGAGACTTCAGCATATATGTTTGCACTGCGTGCTTTGGCATGTTCGTATTCTTCTAATACTACTACCCCAGCACCATCGCCAAGCACAAAACCATCACGGTCTTTATCCCAAGGACGAGAGGCGGTTGACGGATCATCATTGCGAGTAGAAAGCGCGCGTGCCGCCGCAAACCCTCCGAGACCGCAATTAGTAGTTGACATTTCAGTGCCACCTGCAATCATTACGTCAGCATCACCATATTCAATTAAACGTGCAGCATCGCCAATATTATGTGTGCCAGTGGCACAAGCGGTGACAATGGCAAAATTTGGACCTTTAAGTCCATATTTAATCGACAGATTGCCAGAAATCATATTAATGATGGCAGAGGGCACAAAGAAAGGAGAAATGCGTTTCGCGCCTTTTTCTCGAAAAAGATCGGCAGTTTTTTCAATAGTAGATAAACCGCCTATGCCAGCACCAATAGCAACGCCGATACGCTTTGCATTTTTTTCATTAACTTCAAGTCCACTATCTTGAATCGCTTGAATACCTGCCGCCATACCATAATGAATAAATATGTCCATTTTTTTGGCTTCTTTAGGTCTTAGATAGTCGTTAATGTCAAAATCTTTAACCGAGCCACCAAAACTAACCGATTGACCTTCGGTTTTGATATTGTTTAGTTTATTGATGCCTGATTTCCCATTAAGAATGTTGTTCCATGCGCGAGATACGGTTGAACCAACAGGTGATACAATGCCTAAACCAGTAATAACAACTCTTCTTTTACTCATATTAATAAACGGGCTAAAAGATAACTTTAGCAGATTTTTTTGTAACAAAATTTGATAAAGATTTTGTCAATCTTAATCTATGTTGTAGAGATTGTGAATCAAATATATTTTCTGTTTAACCCATAAATTT
The DNA here is from genome assembly GCA_937950605.1 of uncultured PS1 clade bacterium. Classification (GTDB taxonomy): domain Bacteria; phylum Pseudomonadota; class Gammaproteobacteria; order PS1; family Pseudothioglobaceae; genus Thiodubiliella. The sequence goes on from CALFDA010000054.1 coordinate 7,470, forward strand.
TACCAGTCTTGTTAGTGCATAATCCTAAAAAAGACTTAAACATCGTTGAATTTAACACTTGTCTATTTCAATATAATTATGCATTATCAACAATATTATGTTGTATCTTTAAGGTTTTTGTGAGTTATGCAAGGCTGAGAAGAAACCAACCCAAACACTCAAAAAACCTTATTTGTATTTGCAAAAACCAGACTCTTTAAAGATTGATTATTTTTCAAAGGGTTTAATATTTCTTAAAATGCCGCGCAAAATTGCTATTTCTTCTTTTTCAGGTTCTGCACGGTTAAAAAAACGACGCAATCGGCGCATTAACAAGGCTTTAGGACGCTTGTCTTCGAAGTATTTTATGTGCTCTAATACTTGTTTGAGATGGATGTAAAAATCTTCTAATTCGTTAAAACTAGCAGTTGTCTTATTGCTTTTTGCAAACTCGTTTGTGGTGTTGTAGATATAATTTTGATAGGCAAAAACTTGAATAGCAGACGCAACATTTAAAGAGCAATAATCAGGATTCCCTGGAATGCTCATTAATATCTGACATAAATCTAATTCTTCGTTGGTTAGTCCTGATTTTTCTGTGCCAAAAACCACAGCCACTTGTTGATTACCAACCGATGTTATCTTTTGAATTGCTTCACAAGCACCAACAACATCCATTTGCTTCCACTTAATATTGCGTTGGCGTACGCTAGCACCAATTACTAAGTGTGTGCCTTGCAAGGCTTCTTTGAGGGATTGACAAACTGTCGCATTAAACAATACATCATCTGCACCACTAGCCCTAGCGGTTGCTGTGGCACACGGATAACTTTGTGGGTTGACTAAATATAATTGCGATAAACACATGTTTTTCATGGCTCTAGCGGCTGCGCCAATATTGCCCGGTTCGGTGGTATTGACCATCACCACACGAACTTTATCAAATAATATTCCAGACATGATTTAATTTTTTAACTTATTTGTTTTGCGCCAAAGACTATAAAGCATAAGCAATAAATTTTTTTACTTTTATCTTAAAATTTTTAGTACAGAAGCCTTAAGGTATAATTCGTCGCTTTTATTACTTTGTCTTATTTTATGCACCCCACGCTTAATATTGCTGTTAAAGCTGCTAGAAAAGCTGGCAGTATTATTTTTAGATATCACAACCAAATTAATCTCTTGACGGTTAAAAACAAAGCTAATAATGATTTTGTTTCTGAAGTTGATAAAATTGCCGAAGACGCTATTATAAATGAGTTAAAAACCACTTTTCCCAATCATTCTATTCTAGGCGAAGAAAGTGGCGAAATTTTGGGCGATAACCGCTTTCAGTGGATTATTGACCCATTAGATGGTACTACCAATTATTTGCATGGTTTTCCACAATATGCGGTTTCTATAGCCTTGTATGAAAACAATGAAGCCACGCACTCTGTGGTATATGACCCATTTAAAGAAGAATTGTTTAGTGCATCTAAAGGACAAGGCGCTTATCTTAACGAGCACAGAATTCGCATCACTAATACGCGTGGTTTTAAAGACACGCTAATTGGCACTGGATTTCCGTTTAAAAGTCCTCAATATTTAGATGCTTATCTAGCCATGTTTAAAGCGATTCATCCGCAAGTGGCGGGTATTCGTCGTGCGGGTTCTGCTGCACTTGATTTGGCTTATCTTGCTGCTGGACGCATGGACGGTTTTTGGGAAATTAAGCTAAATATTTGGGATATTGCCGCTGGTGCTTTATTGGTTAAAGAAGCTGGTGGTTTTATTGGTGATTTTTCAGGGGCTGATAAATACCTAGAAACAGGCAATGTTGTAGCTGGTAATGAAGCTGTTTTTAAAGAAATTTTAACCAGCATTCGTCCGTATTTAAGTCCAGATTTACAACAATAATTAAGGTTTTAGGTGTTTTAAAAACGCTTTATTAAGGCATCGCTATTTTTTATCCAAGCGTAAAAAATGGGTAATGTCTGTGTGTAACTCTTAGATGAATCAGTTTATAATCGTGCATAATAAAGCAATATTAGTCTACCAACTCAAAAAATACAGGAGCGCAATGTATGACAAAACAAATTAGCAAAATTATGACAATATTTAGTGTTTTTATTATGTTGTTATTGATGATTGCCACGCGTGGAAGCGAAAATTGGCTTTCTTCATTTATACATTTGCCCGATTTCACTATCCCCGCATTGTTTATTGCTGGGGTGTATTTTCGCCATTTTTGGGTAGTGTTTGTAATTATTGTTGGTGCAGTTTTAATTGACAATTATGCTATTGTTTATCAAGGTGTTAGTGCCCATTGCATAACCCCCGCTTATAGCCTGTTGCCATTAACTTATTATGGTGTATTTTGGGCAAGTAAAAATATCAATGCACTTGTTATTAACAACGACATCATTAAAAATAGTTTGGTTATTTTTGCTATCGCTACAACACAATGGATTATTGCAACAAGCAGTTATTATTTTTTTACCGATACCTACGCCAAAGATGGATGGAGTAATTTCCCAGCCTATATTGCAAAATGGTCTGTAGTTGAAATTCCATACACATTGTATTGGATGCTTGCCGTTATTGTAGTTTTCACATTAATACCGCGCGTTAATCTTAGTCTAAACAAACACACTACAATATAAATTGTCCGAAACCTATAAAAACAAAATGCAACGCAAAAAAGCATATATTGATGCTCGCGTTAAACAAGCAAACATAAATAGAGGCATTATTGTTTTGCTAACGGGTAATGGCAAAGGTAAATCTTCTTCTGCATTAGGTATGGTGTGTCGTGCATTAGCTTATGACATGCGGGTTGTGATGGTCAAATTCTTAAAAGGTATGCAAGATAGTGGAGAAGATATATTTTTTGCTCGGCAAAAAAATGTGCAAATCATTAGCATGAACACGGGTTTTACTTGGGATACACAAGACAAAGAACTAGACAAAAAAATGGCACTAGAAACTTGGCAACAAGCCAAGCAATATCTTAAGAATCAATCCATTGATTTATTAGTGCTTGATGAATTGACTTATATGTTAAATTATCAATATTTAGACGAGCAAATAGTTTTAGATACGCTTAACAAGCGTCCAAAAAATCAACACGTTATTATCACTGGTAGAGCTGCAAACAAAAATCTAGTAGCTATTGCTGATACGGTTAGCAAAATAGTCGATATTAAGCATGCTTTTAGGGCTAACATCAAAGCTCAAAAGGGCATTGATTGGTAAAAACAGCGTGCAAGAATTAAACTTTTTAACCATTTGCTAATAGTAATAGCAACTCAATAATTTTTTCAACATTTTAATACTGCTAACATAAATAGCCATCAGGGTTTTTAACTTGCCAACGCCAAGCGTCTTGACACATATCTTTTAATCCATGCTTGGCTTTCCAGTTGAGTTTTTTATAAGCATAAGATGGGTCTGCATAACAAATGGCAATGTCGCCCTTTCTTCTGTGGGTTATTTGGTAGGGTACAGGCTTGCCCGAGGCTTTTTCAAAAGCCATAACCATATCCAGCACCGAATAACCATTTCCAGTGCCAAGATTAGCGGTGATAATTTGTGGTTTATCGATTAAGGCATGCAAAGCTTGAATATGACCTTTAGCCAAGTCCACCACATGAATATAATCACGAATTGCCGTTCCATCAGGCGTGTTGTAATCACCGCCAAAGATGTTTAATTTATCTAGTTCACCCATTGCAACCCGTAAAATATGAGGCATCAAATTATTGGGGATACCGTTTGGATGTTCGCCAATCGTCCCACTTTTATGTGCGCCTATTGGATTAAAATACCTCAATTTTGCAATACTCCACCCACCTCCTGCTTGAAAAACATCTTGTAAAAGTTGCTCGATCATTAATTTCGAATATCCATAAGGATTAGTTGCCGATAGTGGAAAATCCTCTCTAATAGGCATTTTATGTGCATCGCCATATACAGTTGCCGAAGAACTAAATACCAAAATCTTGCAATTAAAGTTTTGCATTACCTCAACTAAAGCAAGCGTGCCACCAATATTATTATCATAATATTCAATGGGTTTTTGCACTGATTTATCTACCGCTTTTAGTCCAGCAAAATGCATTACAGCATCGATTTTGTGGTGTTTGAATACTTGAGTAAGTGCTTCCTTATCACGGATATCTATTTGATAAAAAGCAATATTGCCATGAGTGATTTTTTCGACGCGTTTTAATGAGTGTTTTTGTGAATTGCAAAGGTTATCTACCGCTACCACTTCATAACCTGCATCAATTAATTCTACTAAGGTGTGAGAACCGATATAACCCGCGCCACCTGTTACTAAGATTTTCATTGTTGTTTTTTAACTTTAAAATTGAAATACTGTGGATAAATAGGGCAAAGCAATGCTAAATTGCCATTATACCAAAATGACACATTAATAATAATAATGGCGATAGCAACACCTACAAAAATACCAAAATCCTGTTAAAACCCACAAAGTCAAATTTTGCCAATATTTTTTTTATACCAAATTAACAGAAAGCAACCTTTGTGCTTGTTCGAGCGAGATGCCTTTACGCTTTGCATAGTTTTCAGCTTGTTCTTGATTGATTTTAGCCACACCAAAATAACGCGCCTTAGGATGTGCAAAATACCAACCGCTAACCGAGGCGGCTGGCAACATAGCATAAGAACCAGTAAGCGTCATGCTAGTATTTTTTTCGACACCAAGTAAATCCCATAGTTTTTCTTTTTCGCTATGCTCTGGGCAAGCAGGATAACCAGGGGCAGGGCGAATGCCTTGATATTTTTCTGCAATGAAATGATTATTATCAAAAACTTCATTGCTATAGCCCCAAAGTTGAGTGCGTAATTTGTAATGCATTAACTCAGCAAAAGCTTCTGCCAAGCGGTCAGCCACAGCTTTAATCATAATTGCATTGTAATCGTCATGTTGTGCTTCAAAATCTGTTATTAACGGCTCAATATTAATACCAGCCGTAACCGCAAACGCCCCCATATAATCCTGAATATTACTATCTTTAGGGGCAATAAAATCACTCAAACAAAAATTAGGCATGTTGGCTTTTTTGTCTAATTGTTGGCGTAAATGATTGAGTGTTGTAAGTAACTCGCCACTCTCGTTATACAATTCAATATCTTCATTTGTGCTATTAGCCATAAAGATACCAACCACCGCATTAGCCTGTAATAGTTTCTCATCAATTACTTTTTTAAACATTTTTTTAGCATCGGCAAACAGTTTTAATGCCGATTCGCCAACTACTTTATCAGTTAAGATATGAGGAAATTTTCCAGCAAGTTCCCAAGTGCGAAAAAAAGGTGTCCAATCGATAAATTTAAAAATCTCACCCAAATCATAATCTTCAAATACTTGTATACCAAGTTGGTTTGGTTTGGTGATATTATCGAAATTAAGTTTTGGCTTATTTTTGCGTGCTTGTGCTAAAGATAATAATTTGCTTTTGCCCTTATTAGCACGGCGTTGCCTAATTTTTGCGTATTCTTCTTTGGTGCTAGATAAAAGTTTTGGGCTAAGTTTATCGGATAATAAAGCACTCGCTACGCCAACCGATTTAGAGGCATCTTGTACATAAAAAACGCCTTTATCGTATTCGGGCTCAATTTTTACCGCAGTATGTGCCTTAGAAGTGGTAGCACCACCAATCATCAAAGGAATATCAAAATTTTGACGCATCATTTCTTTAGCAACAAACACCATCTCATCAAGTGATGGGGTAATAAGACCAGATAAACCAATAATATCAACATTTTCTTTTTTTGCAGTTGCTAAAATCGTCTCGGCTGCCACCATCACGCCCAAATCTATAATTTCATAGTTATTGCAAGACAACACCACGCCAACAATATTTTTGCCAATATCGTGGACATCGCCCTTAACTGTTGCCATTAATATTTTTCCTTGTGAGCTTGGAGTGCAATTTTGTTTTTCGGCTTCTAAAAACGGGTCTAAGTATGCCACTGATTTTTTCATCACACGGGCGGATTTCACTACTTGTGGCAAAAACATTTTGCCTGCGCCAAACAACTCGCCCACTACATTCATGCCGTCCATCAATGGTCCTTCAATCACAAAAATAGGGCGACCTAGTTTGTCTAAGGCTTCTTGAGTGTCTTCATCAATAAATTGGGTAATACCTTTAACTAAAGCGTGATTTAAACGTTTTTCAACCGCCCAAGTACGCCATTCTAAATCTTTTTTATGCTCTTGAATCTCACCCGAATCCGAAAACTTTGGCGCAAGTTCAAGCAATCTTTCACCTGCTTTTGCGTCACTATTAAGTACCACATCTTCAACACATTTTTTCAGCTCTTTATCAATATCATCATAAACCACTAATTGTGCCGCATTGACAATGCCCATAGTCATGCCTGCTTTTATCGCATGATATAAAAATACAGAATGAATAGCCTCACGCACTGCGTTATTGCCTCGAAATGCAAATGACACATTAGAAACACCGCCCGAAACCTTTGCGTAAGCTAGATTTTTTGTAATTTCACGAGTCGCATTAATAAAATCAACGCCATAATTATCATGCGCTTTAATACCCGTTGCAATAGCAAAAATATTAGGATCAAAAATAATATCTTCTGGCGGGAATCCAACTTCATTAACCAAAATATTATAAGCGTTAGTGCAAATTTCTACCTTGCGCGCCTGCGTATCTGCTTGACCTTGCTTATCGAATGCCATAACAATAACCGCTGCCCCATAGTGTCTGCACAAACGCGCGGCATTGATAAAATTTTGTTTGCCTTCTTTGAGTGAGATCGAATTAACAATCGGTTTACCTTGTGTGCATTTAAGCCCCGCCTCAATAATATCTAGTTTGCTAGAATCCAGCATAATAGGCACTTTAGCAATGTCTGGTTCAGAAGCAATAAGATTCATAAAACGAACCATAGCCGCCTTACCATCAAGCATGCCCTCGTCCATATTAATATCAATTATTTGTGCGCCATTTTCAACTTGTGTGCGACAAATATCTAGCGCTTCCTCGTATTCTTCGTTAATAATTAGGCGTTTAAACTTAGCAGAACCAGTTATATTAGCGCGCTCTCCAATATTCACGAATAAAGATTTATCGCCGATATTAAAGGCTTCTAAACCCGACAAACGACATTCTAAAGGTATTTTTGGAATTTTTCTAGGTGCTAAATCTTCCACCGCTTTGGCAATGGCTTGAATATGCTCGGGAGTAGAACCACAACATCCCCCCAAAATATTAATCAAACCCGATTTTGCCCATTCACTCACTTGTTTTGCCATTTTGGGTGCGTCCAAATCATACTCGCCAAATTCATTTGGCAAGCCTGCATTTGGGTGTGCCGAAACAAAACAATCTGCCACGCGCGACATCTCGGCAACATATTGACGCAACAAATCGGGTCCAAGTGCACAATTAAGCCCAATCGCAATAGGTTTTGCATGACGCAAAGAATTATAAAATGCTTCGGTTGTCTGCCCCGATAGCGTGCGTCCCGAAGCATCTGTGATTGTGCCCGAAATCATAATTGGCAATTCAACGCTATCTTGTTCAAATACTTGTTGCACAGCAAAAATACAAGCTTTGGCATTTAATGTATCAAAAATAGTCTCAATCAAAATAATATCTGCACCGCCTTCAATTAGTCCGCGTGTTGATTGTGCATAAACCTCGACTAATTCATCAAAACTAATATTCCTAAAACCCGGGTCATTTACATCAGGTGAAAGCGAGCAAGTTCGCGAAGTCGGACCAACAACACCCGCAACAAAACGCGGTTTTTCATCTGTTGAAAAATTATTACATGCTTGTTTGGCAAGCCTAGCACCCTCGACATTAATTTCATACACTAAATCTTGCATTTTGTAATCCGCCATAGAAACGCGCGTGGCGTTAAAAGTATTAGTTTCGATAATATCGCTACCAACTTGCAAATAAGCATGATGAATATCTCGAATAATATCTGGCTGGGTTAAACACAACAAATCATTATTGCCCTGCACCAAAACAGGATAATTTTTAAAACGCTTTGCCCGATAATCTTGTTCTGTTAGTTTATGTTTTTGTATCATCGTGCCCATAGCACCATCTAATATCAAGATTCGTTGCTTTAATAGCGAATTTAATAGTGATTTTTTGCTCATATTCATAATCAACCCATAATCAAATTATTGTAGGCAAATAATACCTCTAAAACTCAAAAAACAAAAACGATAATATAAACCTTGTTTAATATTGTCCTAAAATTTAACATTATTAAACTTTTTGTAATATTTTTTTAATAATTTGTGATATTTTTATTA
>CALFDA010000055.1 GCA_937950605.1 uncultured PS1 clade bacterium
TACAAGAATGTTGTAATAATGGATAGATGGTTTTGGCAAAATGCCAAAATTGTTATAATAAGAATGTTAAATTTGCCATAAACAATACAAACGCCCTATTTTAGTAAAAAAATTGCTGTTGGGATTTTGCCTGACATGCAAAGCAAATGGGTTTTTAATGCTTGTGTTTTTGCTTGGTTTGAGTCATCTAAAGGTAATTGCAGTTGCCTGCGCACTTCACAAATTGCCTGTTGTTCTACTTAAGTTAAAACACTTTTTTCTAATTTTTGCTCCTGATTTTTTAGCAGTTATAGATTTGCTATGTATCCAACGACTGATTGTAGTTGTTTGGTAGTGTTTGGTTAGAACAGCGATGCTCGCTGTAAAGTTTTGAATTTCTTGTTTGATTCTTAGCGTAGTCTTGACATTAGCATGCAGTATGTTTCCCATAAGTTAGTCTTCTGTAGTTGGTGTAATGATACATTGCGAAGTTGTGGGGCCAAATAGCATGTCGCATGTATCAAGGGTAGGGGTATATTTAATGATACACTGCAAGGTTATGGGGCTAAATAGCTAACTTTTTACTTTGAAGACTTTTTAACGCAGAAAACCATTGTTTAAAACTCAAAAAACAAGTTTTTCAAAATCGTAAAAATACCTCTATTCTAAACTTTTTCGGCTTATTATCCAATGCTTATCAACATTAAAATAAAATTGAAAAATCGTGTTCTACATTGTTGTAAAAGTATTTAGGTTATGTAGCTGGGGCAAAAGTAAGACTATAAGCCTTTGATGCCGCTTGAATAAAACTCTCAAACAACGGATGCCCATCGCGTGGCGTAGAGGTAAATTCTGGATGAAATTGCGTGCAAATAAACCAAGGGTGATTCTGGATTTCTATCATTTCCACCAAACAACCATCTATTGAGCGTCCAGAAATCGTCAATCCCGCATCCTCTATTTTGTCAATTAATGTGTTATTGACTTCATAACGATGGCGATGGCGTTCGGCAATAACTTCTTTGCCATAAATATCCCTAGATTTTGAATGTCTTTTTAGGCGGCAATCTTGACCACCTAAACGCATAGTCCCACCTAAATCAGAGTCTTTGTATCGCGTTTGTAAATTGCCCTCTTCATCTAGCCATTCACTAATCAAACCAACCACTGGGTACGGGGTAGAAGCATCAAACTCGGTAGAGTTTGCACCGTTCATATTTGCCACATGACGGGCATATTCAATCACTGCAACTTGCATACCCAGACAAATACCCAAATAAGGCACATTATTTTCTCGTGCATATTTAACAGTGGCAATTTTTCCTTCAACCCCGCGATTACCAAATCCCCCTGGCACCAAAATTGCGCTCATTTCGCTTAAACAACTTGCGCCTTTTTGCTCGATTTCTTCAGAATCGAAATAATGAATATTAATCTTGATTTTGGTATGAATGCCTGCGTGCAACAAAGCTTCCGAAAGCGATTTATAAGCCTCTGTTAAATCCATATATTTGCCTACCATTGCAATATCAACACTGGATTTAGGCGAATGAAGACTATCAACCACGCTATCCCACTCGCTTAAATTAGTCGGCTTGCCACCTAGTAACAATTTTTTGACTACAACATCATCTAAACCCTGATTATGCAATTCTCTAGGCACTTTGTAAATCGTATCAACATCTATTGATGTGAAAACTGAATCCGCGCTTACATTGGTAAACAAGGCAATCTTAGCTCGCTCTTCTTGTGGGAGTTCATGCTCAGAACGGCAAATCAAAATATCAGGCTGAATGCCAATGCTACGCAATTCTTTAACAGAGTGTTGAGTAGGTTTGGTTTTTAATTCTCCTGCAACTTTAATATATGGCAATAAGGTTAAATGCACAAACAATGTATTTTCACGACCTAACTCAAGACCCATTTGCCGAATAGCTTCCATAAACGACAAGGACTCAATATCACCCACTGTGCCACCAATTTCAACTAAAGCAACATCTGCACCTTTGGCACCTGCTTGCGTTAGAGTTTTAATTTCGTTGGTAATATGTGGCACAATCTGCACAGTTGCGCCAAGATAATCACCACGGCGCTCACGTTCAATCACGTTTTTATATACACGTCCAGCTGTAAAATTGTTTTTCTTGCCAAGTTGCAAACGCACAAAACGCTCATAATGCCCCAAATCTAAATCGGTTTCTGCGCCATCGTTGGTTACAAATACTTCGCCATGCTGAAAGGGGCTCATAGTACCAGGATCAACATTAATATAAGGATCCAACTTGAGCATTGTGATATTGAGTCCGCGAGATTCTAAAAGTGTTGCTAAAGACGCTGAAGCGATGCCTTTACCCAAAGAAGAGACCACACCGCCAGTGATAAAGATATATTTTGTTGCCATAGAACACAAAGTTGAAAGGGCATGATACCCTATTTCAAGTAAAATTCAGCGCATGGGCTACAAAAAATTTATTTCATTACTGTTTGTCTACCTCAAAGAGCACCTCGGTAAATTAATTTTTACTTCTGTAATGATGATTCTTGCAACAACGCTAGAAAGTTCAATTCCTGAAATTACAGGACGCATTATTGATGATTGGTCAAAATTAGTAGCAGACTCAGAAATTGCAATGTTGTATGCTGGTGTATTGTTAGTTGTCATTATCACTAGTTCCCTATTTAAACTTACCTCTAGTGCCTCGAATTCTTGGGTTGCTAGTAAAGTAATTATGAATATACGTTCGGACATGTTTGCTAAGTTGCTCAAATTGCCCAAATCTTATTTTGATCAAAATCCAACAGGCAAAACACTTTCAAAATTGACTTATGATGTAGGACAAATTGCTAGTATGGCGTCTGTTATATGGATGGATTTTATTAAATCTTCAGTTTTTGTTATTATTCTAGTTGCTTATTTATTTTATAAAAGCTGGGAACTTAGCCTAACGCTGGTTATTTTTTTGCCTCTAGTTGCGATTGCGCTCAAATTCTCGTCTAATCGTATGCGTATTGCTAGTAAACATGTGCAAAAATCCATGGGCAATATGACGCATTTACTAGATGAAAGCATATCGGGTAATTCAATGGTTAAGATTTATCAGGCACAACAACAAGAAATATCCAAATTCGGCAAGTTAATTAAAAATATTCGCCAACAACGTTTTAAAGTAGATATGACAAGTGCCTCTAACATGGCGTTTATCAATATTCTAATCGGATTGTCACTTGCTAGTGTTGTGTATTTCTCCCCTACTTATTTGCATATGACAGCAGGCGATTTTTTATCTTTCTTTACTGCAATGGGCATGCTGGTTAAACCTGCTAAAAGTCTTATTAACATCAATAAACCTTTGCAAACTGCAATGGCTGCTGGTGAAAGTGTGTTTGGCTTAATGAACGAAAAAGAAGAAAAAAATACTGGAAAAAAACAACTTAAAAATATTAAAGGTACAGTTGAGTTTAGGGGTGTATCTTTTGGGTATGACAACCGAAGCAAAACGCTCGATAATATTGATTTATGTATTAAAGCAGGTGAAACTGTTGCATTAGTCGGTTCTACAGGAAGTGGTAAAACCACAGTTATTCAACTTTTGGCAAAATTTTATTTGCCTAACTCAGGCTCAATTACCATTGACGGTACAGATATTAATGAGTTTGAATTACAATCATTGCGCGCACAAATCGCCTTTGTAGACCAAAATATACGCCTGTTTAATGACAGTGTTCAGGGCAATATTGCGTTAGGTCAAACTACAAATATGACTGATGAAAAAATTGAAGATGCTGCTAAAATTGCTCACGCTTATGAATTTGTGCAAGCATTAAGCGAGAAATTTGCAACACAAATTGGCGAAGACGGGGTAAAGCTTTCTGGCGGACAGCGTCAACGCATAGCCATTGCTAGAGCAATCGCTAAAGATAGCCCGATTCTAATTCTTGATGAAGCAACTTCTGCACTGGACTCTGCTACTGAGAAAAAAGTTCAAGCAGCAATTGATAAAATGCAAAAAAATCGCACAACCATTATTATTGCACACCGTCTAAGTACTGTGCAAAAAGCCGATAAAATTGTTGTGCTTTGCCAAGGAAAAATTGTTGAACAGGGTTCACACCAAGCGTTATTAGATGCAAATGGTGAATATGCTTCGCTTTATCAACATCAATTTAATAAAGGGTCGTGAGCAACTGCCCAACCCAACCCAACCCCTGATAAAACATCTTACAGCATTTGATAAATAATATATTTACCATAAATTACCATTTGCTATGGTTCTATATCTGCTTTAAATGCTTGTGGTAATGGATATTCTTTTGCTCACTAACTTAAAAACAAGAACAAGTTGGGCCAACAAAACCAAAGGGCGTAGATTAACTATGTCCATATTGAATATCAGTCGCTTGATGGTTAGTAGGCATAAGTTTTACTTGTTTGTGGCAATTGACAGGATTTGTAAATATGCTGATATTGAAATTCACAAACAACAAAGCGCAAAAGTTGCTTGTAATCTTTTAGTCAATACAGCAAAAGAGCACTCATCGCGTTCTAACAGATAATGGCAAACAATTTACCCATGTTCTATTTACTAAGCATAAATTAACACACAGACACCCTTAAGGCTAATAGGCAAGCAGAAATCTTTAACAAGCAATTTAAAACCCATACTAAACTATAGCATTATGATAATAAGAGTGAATTGAGACAACATGCTCAAACGTTTATTTTGTTCTATAACTATCAACAACCATTGAAATCTTATCGACTAAAAGCATCTTGTTGAATTGATGCTTGAAAGTTATCAAGAAACACTTAAGTGTTTTTTGTATAATCCAAGAGAGGAGGGGATGGGGTTGAACGAGTAGGGTAAGTATTTTCCTACTTTTTATAACTTTTTATAATACTAGGATTGGTGATTTTTATTTTTTGGATTAGAATTATAAGAGCAAAATTAACCCGACATAGTCCATGAAGCACATAAAACAACAGTTTATAAACTCGGCTGTTGTTTTATTAAAAGTATGCTAATTTGTTGTACATTCTAAATTCGCACTGGACTAGGATTATTTAGGGTTTTATAAACAATCACAATAAACATTACGCCACCGACCACTGCTAGTAAACCGCCTGTTCTAGTTAAAAATACACTCAAATCCGTTGTTTGTGCTAAATTTCCAACTTCGCCAAGTGTTTTTCTTATTGCTCCATGCGACCCAGAAATAGCCAAGCCTAATATATGCATTAACTGACCTAATGTATATATTAACGGTTGCATATACGCGCTTTTTTTCAATCTTAATTCATAACCAGCATTTGGCAAAATAAAATAAATAAGCCCCATAATGCTAAGTGTTACACCAACAATAGAGCCATGATAATGTGCTGGAATAATGGTATTAATACCGCTAATTTGTGTGGCAATTAGTCCACCCGATAAAAACATCAAAATTGAGGTATATAGAGCCGAACTACTAACGCTGTGAAAACTTGATAACCTGCTTTTAAAAAAGATTAATATTGCCAAAATACTCGGGGCAACACCATTTCCCCAAACCATCATCTGCGTCATACCAAAACGATAATCAGCAGAGTCAGGAGCATAATTAAGATGAACATATAGCCCATACATTGCTGGCAAAGTTATTAGTATATATAAAATGTTTAATATATTTTGTTTTATGTTAACATTAAACAATTTAACCCATATTAGCATCATTAACAGCGTTGCCATTAGTTGTAATATGTGTCCTCCTCCCCAAAACAAAAATTCATAATACCCGCTAATATTGGTATCTAGATTTGTGTAATTATCAACAACTAAAACTACTGATAACAGATATAAGATAGCCATCATTGTTTCGCCAATACTGCGATTAATCCTAATAATATT
>CALFDA010000056.1 GCA_937950605.1 uncultured PS1 clade bacterium
TCAATTAACACCTCTAAATCTTGCTTAACTTTTTTAGCAATTAGACTAAAGTCTGTGTTTAGAGTCTTGCCATCTTTGATAGTAATGTCATAGACATAACCTGATTGGACTTTGACGTGTTGAATACCCTTGCCCTTGTCGGCAATGATGTTGTTTTTGTTTAAATCTTTTAGAAGGTCTTGAGTGCGTTTGAGTGTGCCAAAGGTTCTCAACCATAAACCTTAAGCAAAGTGATATTAAAAATAATCTAATTACCTTCAGAGATACTAAAAAATGGAGTCAGCAGGGTCTGTGCCAGTAACTCAAGATATTGCCGACACCATTAGACATAGATTGCCACTTAAAGATGGCTGGCAAGCATTTAATCGTATTGTTGCTATTATGCCGTTTGATTTTCCAGAAAGACAGAAAACTCATATTTTACGCCACTTATTTGCCAGCCATTTTATTGTTGCTGGCGGGCAGATGGAGATATTGCAAAAGATATTCGGGCATAGTGATACGCAGATGACTAACCGCTATATGCATTTGAAAGTTGATTACCTATAAAGAGGTAGAAACATTAAACCCCCTTGTGATAACAATGGGGGATAAAAAAGATGGTGGGCCTACTTGGTCTCGAACCAAGGACAAATCGATTATGAGTCGATTGCTCTAACCAACTGAGCTATAGGCCCGTAATTTACTCTAAAAAGCTTGAGAGTTTGTGCGCTCTAGACGGATGTCTAAGTTTGCGCAAGGCTTTGGCTTCAATTTGACGAATTCTCTCGCGTGTTACATCAAATTGATGACCAACTTCTTCTAATGTATGGTCAGTATTCATGCCGATACCAAAGCGCATTTTTAACACTTTTGCCTCTCTAGGAGAAAGGTTAGCAAGTAAACTGCCAGCCGTCTCTCTTAAACTTTCTTTGGTGGTGGTTTCCACTGGAGAAGACAGGTTAGTATCTTCAATAAAATCACCAATATTAGAATCCTCATCGTCGCCAACTGGGGTTTCCATTGATAAAGGTTCTTTGGCAATTTTTAAAATCCTAACAATTTTTTGTTCTGGCAATTCCATTTCTATTGATAATTCTTCAGGTGTGGCTTCACGACCAAATTTTTGCAACAACTGGCGTTTAACGCGGTTAAGTTTATTAATGGTTTCAATCATATGTACTGGAATACGGATAGTACGCGCTTGATCGGCAATTGAGCGTGTAATAGCTTGGCGAATCCACCAAGTTGCGTAGGTTGAAAACTTGTAACCACGACGATATTCAAATTTATCAACTGCTTTCATCAAGCCAACATTACCTTCTTGAATTAAATCCAAAAATTGCAAACCACGATTAGCGTATTTTTTAGCAATTGAGATAACCAAACGCAAATTGGCTTCAATCATTTGTGCTTTTGCAGTTTTAGCACGACGATCGCCCCGACGGTAAAGTTTATTAAGTGCTTTTAACTCGGCAATTGTCAACTGCATTTCTTCTTCATAATCGTGAAGATTTTTTTGCGCGTAGTAAATTTCATTTTTGCTAATGGCTAATTTTTCTTTAACTTTATTACCTAAGTTGGATTTTTTTAGCCAATCAAAATTAGTTTCGTTATTAGTGAATAATGCGAAGAATTGCGCTCTATCCATACCAGCATATAAACAAATTGTTTGAATTAATTTTTCTTGCTCTTTAACCTTTGCAACACGATTACAAACAGTTGCTACCATCGTGGTAACTAATTTTGGTGCTAGACGCAAGTCTGATAAACTTTTGGATAATTTTTTACGTGCAGTAATTGTTTTTTTATTGCGAAAACCGTGTTTTTTATTAATTTCTAGGTATTTATTAGAGCATTTTGAAATTGTGTCAAAACGTAAATATACTTGTTCTTCGTCTGGACCTGCATATTCCATTTCTTCCATTTCTTCATACTCTTCATGACCATCAAATTCGCCAGCATCAAAGGCTTTTTTCTTTTCTTCAAAATCTTCGGCATCACCTTGATAGCCGATAATGACATCTGTGATTTTACATTTACCTTCTTCAAGCCTTTTGTACGCTTTGAAAAATTGATCAGTAATGACTGGATATAGCGTAATGGCTTGCATGATTTCGAACACGCCCGCCTCAATTTCTTTAGCAATACGAATTTCATCTTTTTGCTCTAATAAATCAACTACACCCATCTCACGCATATACATTCTAACTGGGTCAGTGGTTCTACCGAATTCTGAATCAAGTGCTGCTAATGCCGCAATCGCTGCTTCTGCTGAGGTTGATTGTGCTTTAGCACCAGTTTTTACAACTAAGGTATCAGCATCGGGAATTGTGTCAGATACAACAATATCCAATTCTTCTAAAATAGTCTTGATTGGTTCAATTTGATCTTGCGTTAGCAAATCTTTTGGCAGCAAGTCGTTTAATTCAGAATAAGTCAAATAACTTTTTTCTTTGCCAAGCATAATGACTTTTTCTAGTGCTTGCTTATGGGCTTTTGTTGTATTTTTCATAAGTCTAGGTAGACATTAAGACAATCTTAACCCGCCATTATATCATCTTATGGCTATTTTTAGTCAGTAAAAATTGCACTAATAGATTGTTCTTCGCTAATGCACTTAATTACTTCTGCAAGTTCTGTTGCAATAGAAACAACTCTGATTTTTTTGCATTTTGTAGCGTCTTTAGTTAGAGGGATTGTATTGGTGATTACCAACTCATTAAGCTCCGAGCGATTAATATTGCTAACGGCAGAACCAGATAAAATAGCGTGTGTTGCATAGGCGACAACTTTACTAGCGCCTTTTTCTTTTAAAATGCTAGCTGCTTGACATAGAGTGTTAGCAGTGTCAACCATATCATCAATTAAAATGCAAGTTCTACCTTTAACATCGCCAATCACATTCATGACTTTGACCATGTTGGGCGCAGGGCGACGTTTATCAATAATTGCAAGGTCAGAATCGTTAATGCGCTTAGCAGCAGCACGTGCACGTACAACTCCACCAACATCGGGAGATACTACAACGGTATTTTCATAATTTTGCGCAAGAATATCTTGCACTAAAACTGGTTGTGCATAAATGTTATCAATTGGAATATTAAAAAACCCTTGAATTTGGTCAGCGTGTAAATCAACTGTTAAAATTCTATCAACACCAGAAATTTCAATCATTTTTGCAGCAAGTTTAGCAGTAATTGGTACACGAATTAGACGTGAGCGGCGGTCTTGTCGAGAATAACCAAAATAAGGCACAACAGCAGTGATACGAGTAGCAGATGAGCGTTTTAGCGCATCAACAATCACTAATAATTCCATTAAAGTCTCTGCAGGCGATGGTCCGCAAGTAGGTTGCAAAACAAACACATCACAACCGCGTACATTTTCCAAGATTTCAACCTGTGATTCGCCATCGCTAAACTGTCCTACAGATGCCCGTGCTTGCACAACACCAAGATTTGCAATAATTTCGTTAGAAAGTGCTAGATTAGCATTACCCGTGAAAACTTTAATTTTATCGAGCGACATGGGTCTTTGTTATCATTCTAAAAAGTGCTGGGATTATACTATGCATAGTTATTTTATTAATTGAATTTAGTAGAATGCGCTAGGGATTTTTGGCTGGATTTTGTTGAGTGCATACACAAAAAATAGATTTTGGTGTTAGCGTCAGGATTGATTTTATTCGGCTCGAACTAGATAATTTTTTTT
This sequence comes from uncultured PS1 clade bacterium, assembly GCA_937950605.1. Taxonomy (GTDB): domain Bacteria; phylum Pseudomonadota; class Gammaproteobacteria; order PS1; family Pseudothioglobaceae; genus Thiodubiliella. Next base: position 3,694 of record CALFDA010000056.1, read on the forward strand.
GGTTTTACAATACATCACCCCTAAGTTTATTTTATTAATTATTATGTGTCTGATGTTCGTGAATAATCTACTACAATATATCTACAATTTGTTAAGCAAATATATTATGAATATTCGCATTTTTATACAAAAATGGTGCTTAAGTGAAAATATAAAACTCTTTTGCACATTCTAAAAAATGGTAAATGGTAAATGGTATATACATCACTAGATAAGCCACGCATAATAATATGCTGATATGTTTGGTTTTAGATGAAATACCCAATATTTAGAAAATATTAAATAGGTTAGATTTTGTCTATTAAACTATAAATATAGGTTATGACACATTGGTAAATTAAATA
>CALFDA010000057.1 GCA_937950605.1 uncultured PS1 clade bacterium
CTAACAAACTCTTAATTTTTTCATTATTCATATTTATCTATATATCAACATTAAAACCCAACTTTTTACCATATTTTGTTTTAGTGCGTACGCCTGCTTTACTAGATCTCTATGTATAAATAGCCATGTGGCTTTAATTATTAACTTTTATTTTGTAATAATCTCATAGCGTTATAATGATGACCGAAGTTAGTCGAATGGTCGCTGGGATTTTTCTCAGAGGAAAGTCTGGACTCCATAGAGCAAAGTGCTAGGTAACTCCTAGGTATGGTGACATAACGGAAAGTGCCACAGAAAATAAACTACCCTATAATAGGGCAAAGGTGAAAAGGTGTGGTAAGAGCGCACCGCACGGAAGGCAACAACCGTGGCAAGGCAAACCCCACTTGGAGCAAGCTCAAATAGGTTACCTATGGTGTGACTCGCACAAGGTAGCGGGTAGAGTGCTAAAGCGTTTTGGCGACAATGCGCGTAGATGAATGACCATTAACAACAGAATCCAGCTTATAGACTAACTTCCCGTTTTACCTCGTATTTGCATAGGGATTAAATGAGTTGTAGTATCCTGCCCTATTTGCAACACTCTAAAAATATCTCGGTCTTTACTTAAGGTATTTATATTATCTAATTTGCGCTTTTTTTGTTCGCAACTAAAAAAGTATCGATTACAACCTCTACATTTCGGATTTTTTAAGGTGAACAATATACCCTAGATTTGAATGGACGAAATTTCACCGCTATTGTGTTAGCAATCCAAACATAATTATTGGCTATCTTTGCCCATATAAAAAAACTAAAGCGCATTTTTGACAATTTCAATATCACTAAAAGGCATTTTTTTTGCCCCTATAATTTGAAAATCTTCATGTCCTTTGCCAGCAATTAACAAGCATTCATCATCTTTTAATGTAGTAACTGCAGTTTCAATGGCTAGTTTTCTATCTTGGATAACCTCAACATTATAATTATCATCAACACCATCCAGAATATCATTAATAATGGATTGTGGGTCTTCTTGTCTTGGATTATCATTGGTTAACACGATGCTATTAGCAAGTTTGGAAGCAATTCTACCCATTTTATGGCGTTTGTTTCGATCGCGATTACCACCACAGCCAAACACTATACGAATTTTTTGCGCTGGATAGTGTTCTTGCAAAGTTTTGATTGCATTTTTTATGGCATCTGGCGTGTGTGCATAATCAACCCATATCAAATGCTGGTCGATTTTTTGCATTCTTCCAAGTGGCGGCGATAGTTTATGCAGTAGCGGAATGATTGTTTCATCTTTAAACCCGAAAGTTTTGAGTGTATTAAAGGCTGATAAGACATTAAGTAAATTAAATCTTCCTAAAAGAGGTATTTCAAGGACATAATTTTTTAAAGTTACTAAAAATCCTTGTTCGCTTGGTTTGATGTAATCAAAATCTTTTAAACTAAAATTAATATTTTTTTTGCCTTTGGTGGCTTTTAAAAATTCATCAAAATATTTATCATCACGATTAAGAATTGCAAACTCAACGCTAGACAGTGAAAATAATTGTGCTTTAGTTTTTTGATAAGTGTTTAGATCTTTGTGATAATCCAGATGATCTTGCGAAAAATTAGTGAAAACTGCACGAGTGATATTAAGTCCTGCAATTCTACCTTGGTCAATACCATGTGAAGATACTTCTAATACAGCGATTTTAATGTCGCTTTTAGCATAATTATCAAGCGCACTATACAGAGTAAAAATATCGGGTGTTGTATGTGTATGGTGTGCTTTAGCATGGCTAATGCCGAGTGTGCCAATCAAGGCATTTTTAATATCTAATTGTGTTAATAATTGAGCGATAAAATAAGCAACAGAGGTTTTTCCATTAGTGCCAGTAATGCCAATCACATCTACACTAAGAGCATTTTTATACCTGCGTTGCGCCAAAGTCGGCAGATATGCGGATAAATTATCAATACGAATCGTTGGCACAACACACTTAACATCTTGCGAATCAACCAATACACAAGAACAACCATTATTAATTGCTTGGTGTATATAATCCACGCCATGTTGCTTTGTTCCTTGCAAAGCGATAAACACATCGCCATTTTTCACTTGTTTTGAATTTAGCCATAAATTTTTTATTGTAAAGTCAAAATTAGTATGGACAATATTGTGAAGCAGTTGTTGAATATTCATACTCAGATATTATAACTAAAGTCAGCAATAAAAATATCTATGGGGATTATCTCAAAAAAATGCTCTTCTCTAATTACTAATTTTGGGTTTATACCTAAACCTTAAATGCTAGATACGCATAATTTTTGTTCCTAATTAAAGAATTATTGCGTCTAAAACTGCAAAAACATAGTAAACAAAAACGAGCAGTTCTTATTGGTTTGTGTTTTTGAGTGCAGAATCAATTTACTAATGCATTTCCATTAATCAGCAAAAGTTGCATTTAGGGTTTGAATCGGAATCAATGTAAGGGTTTTTTATAGTTTTATAGTATATAATGCCCACCTTTCAATGTTTTAGACAAAAATAACAAATGAAAAAAAACATTCATCCTAGTTACAATACCGTGAAGGTTATATGCTCATGTGGTAATACTTTTGAGTCGCGTTCAACCATTGGTAAAGCAGAATTGCACTTAGATGTGTGCTCAAATTGTCATCCTTTTTACACAGGCAAGCAAAAGATTGTAGATAGTGCTGGTCGTGTCGAGAAGTTTAAATCTCGTTATGGTTCTTTCAAAATATAAAATATAAAATATAACAACTACCCACACCCTTAAAAGCCACAAACTGTGGCTTTTTTATGTCCGAACATTAAGCAAAATCGCTATAATTAGCCAGTTAATAATTCATCAACTTAAACCATGTCCTTTAACTATATCAACGCCCTACTAAAAAAACCTACAACACGCACACCTATTTGGATAATGCGTCAAGCAGGGCGCTATTTGCCAGAGTACTGTACTACCAGAAAACAGGCGGGCGATTTCTTATCGCTGTGCAAAAATCCAGAACTAGCATGTGAGGTTACTATGCAGCCTATTGATAGGTTTGATTTAGACGCAGCAATTTTATTTTCCGATATTTTGACTATTCCTGATGCAATGGGTTTAGGTTTGTATTTCTCGCAAGGTGAAGGTCCAAGATTTAAACATCCAATTCAAAACTTACAAGATATTGAAAAACTACCCAACAATCTTAACAACGAATTGGGCTATGTTTTTGATAGCGTTGCAACCATTAAAAAAGCACTTAATAATCGCTTACCGCTGATTGGTTTTAGTGGTAGCCCGTGGACCTTGGCGACTTATATGATTGAAGGGGGCAATAGTAAAACTTTTTCCAATGCCAAAAAAATGCTATTCAACGAACCGAAAATGTTGCATTTATTGCTAGACAAACTAGCCGATAGCGTGATTGCCTATCTTAGTCAACAAATCCTATCAGGTGCTAACAGTGTGATGATTTTTGACACTTGGGGCGGTGTGTTGTCCAAACAAAATTATCTAGATTTTTCACTGGACTATATGTCAAAAATCGTCAAGGGCGTTAAAGCCAAGCATTCTAATACCCCCATAACTCTATTTAGTAAAAACGGTGGCAAGCACTTAAACTATATCGCTGATACAACTTGTGATTGTGTGGGTATTGACTGGACACTTGAGCTTGCAGATGCACAACAGCAAGTCGGCAACAGGGTTGCTATTCAAGGCAATCTTGACCCCGCTATTTTGTACGCTTCGCCCGCAGTGATTGAGATTGAAGTGAAAAAAATTCTATCACAATTCCAAGGCAATACTGGACATGTTTTCAATCTTGGACATGGCATCGCCCCCGATGTTGAGCCTGATAACGTGAAGGTGTTGGTTGATAGCGTGCATAATTTTAGCAAAGATTATCGTTAAATAATATAGCCTAAATAGCATGTCCCGCATAAACACCATATTTTCCAACCTAGCACAAGGACAAAAGGCTTTTATTCCTTTTATTACCGCAGGCGATGGTGGCTTAGATAATAATCTTGCACTCATGCAAACACTAGTTGCTAGTGGTGCAGACGTGATTGAGTTGGGCGTGCCATTTTCAGACCCAATGGCTGATGGTCCAGTTATTGCTCGCTCGCACGAGCGTGCAGTGGCAAATAGAGTTAGTTTGCACGATGTATTGTCCTTAGTAAAAAAGTTTAGACAAATCAATGATACAACTGCTATTATTTTGATGGGTTATCTCAATCCCATTGAGACATTTGGCTATCAAATATTTGCTAATGCCGCAAGCAGGGCAGGTGTTGACGGAGTGTTGGTAGTAGATATGCCGCCTGAAGAAGCAAAAGATTTGAAGTCTTGCCTAGATAATGCAAACATTGACTTTATATTTTTAGTAGCACCTACCACAACAAATGAGCGTCTAACTTATTTGGCGAACATTGCTTCTGGTTTTGTCTATTTGGTCTCGCTTAAAGGCGTTACTGGTGCTACTCACCTAAATGTTGATATTGTAAACACCAATATAGATAGAATCCGCCAATTTATCAGCCTCCCTATTGGTGTTGGCTTTGGCATTAAAGATGCAACAACTGCTCGAGCGGTTTCACAATCTGCAGATGCGGTAATTGTTGGTTCTTCATTGGTGTCGCTTGTTGAAAAATATGGTGAAAATAAGAATAAAATGTTAGCTAATGTCGCTACATTGGCTAACGATATTTCAAAGGCAATTAAAAAGGAGTAGTTGTGAGTTGGTTAGAAAAAATTCTTCCCTCCATTACCAGTGCTGCAAAAAAGAACATTCCAGAGGGTCTATGGAGCAAATGCCTCAAATGTGAGGCAACACTTTATTCAAAAGAGTTAAAAGAGTTAAACTATGTTTGTCCAAAATGCGATTACCACATGCGACTTTCCGCGCGCGTCAGGCTCGAAAGCTTTTTAGATGCAGAAGGTCAAAAAGAAATTGCACCCAATTTAGTTGCTGTTGATCCTTTGAGGTTCAAAGATCAAAAGAAATATAAAGAACGCCTAGCCCAAGCGCAAAAAAATACAAATGAAAAAGACGCGCTGATTGTCAAGAGCGGAACTTTGCACGGCATAAATGTTGTTGTGGGTGCCTTTGATTTTAAATTTATGGGTGGTTCAATGGGTTCTGTAGTTGGCGAAAAATTTACTCGTGGAGCACAACTAAGTATGGAAACTAACGCGCCACTTATTTGTTTTTCAGCATCGGGTGGTGCACGCATGCAAGAAGGCTTGTTTTCACTTATGCAAATGAGTAAAACTTCGCTAATCGTAAAACTGTTGAATGACAAAAAAATCCCGTTTATCTCGATTTTGACCGACCCAACTATGGGTGGTGTTCCTGCTAGTTTTGCGATGTTGGGTGATATTAATATTGCCGAACCGAACGCATTAATTGGTTTTGCTGGACCTAGAGTTATAAAAAAAACCGTGCGAGAAGAATTACCCGTAGGTTTTCAACGCAGTGAGTTTTTGCTTGAAAAAGGCGCAATTGACATGATTGTGCATCGCAAAGACTTACGCGACAAGGTATATCAACTATTACAGGCTTTGTGTAGTGGGCATGCTAAATCTTAGTTTGGCTATATGTCTAAATACAAACTTTTTTACAAACTCACACATGCGAATGGCGAGTTAGTTGATGAATCGTTAAGCACCCCGTTTGAATTTGAGGTCGGCGATGGTCAACTTAGTCCATGTTTAGAGTCTTGCGTCAAAGAAGCAAAAGTTGGGCAATTACAAACCTTTTTATTAAGTGCCAATGAGGCTTTTGGACAATCTTATGATGAGGCTATCCAAGTGATGAATAGCGATGAATTCCCTAAAGAATTAGATATTAAACTCAACAATGGTATTGAATTTAAAACACCAACTGGGGATTCTTATGTAGGTCGTATTGATAAAATTAAGGGCGATAAAGTTACTGTAGACTTTAACCATCCCCTAGCAGGTTGTGATATTTGTTTTCAAGTAAAAATACTTGAAAAAATATGAGAGCTTTATTAGCAAATCCACGGGGTTTTTGTGCGGGTGTTGAGCGTGCTATTGAAATTGTTGAGCGTGCGCTAGAATCACATGGTGCACCTATTTATGTGCATCATGAAGTAGTACACAACAAATTTGTTGTCAACAGTTTAAAAGAAAAAGGTGCAATTTTTGTTGAAGAAATTAATGATGTGCCTTTAGGCAAGGTGGTGATTTTTAGTGCACATGGGGTATCTGAGGCGGTGCGTCAGCAGGCTAACAAATTAGGTGCTATTGTTTATGATGCCACTTGTCCACTAGTTACCAAAGTACACAAAGAAGTGGCACATAAACAAAAACAAAAATATAAAGTTATTTTGATTGGACACAAAGGACATCCAGAAGTAGAAGGCACGCTCGGACAATCAGTTGCAGGTGCTAATGTTGAATTGGTGGAAACGCTTGCAGATGTTGATAAACTAAATCTAGACAACAAGCGACTCGCTTATACAACACAAACTACTTTATCTATTGATGATACTCAACAAATTGTTAATGCATTGCAGGTTAAATTCCCCGATATTAAGGCACCACAAAAAGAAGATATTTGCTACGCCACACAAAACAGACAAAATGCCGTTAAAACACTAATGCAAGATGCCGATGTATTGTTGGTGTTAGGTTCTAACAACTCTAGCAATTCAAACCGATTGCGAGAAATTGCCGAAAAAATGCAAAAAAATGCTTACTTGATTGATGATGTAGGCGAGATTCAACAAAGTTGGTTAATAGGCGTTGACACCATCGGAATCACAGCTGGAGCATCTGCGCCCGAAATATTAGTGCAAGAAGTTGTAAATTATTTGCGCGCCCATGGCACAAACGAAATTATTGAAATGAATGGCGTTGAAGAAAACACACACTTTGCCATACCTAAACCATTAAGGCAAATACCGAAATAAAAGGAGGCATTGATGTCAAAAACAGCATTAATTTGTGGTTCTTATGCTTTCGATTCTATTATGGTTTTTCACGATAAATTTAAAAATCACATCTTACCCGACAAGGTGCATATGCTCAATGTTGCTTTTTTAGTGCCAACTATGCGCAAAGAGTTTGGCGGTTGTGGTGGAAATATCGCTTATAATCTGCATTTGCTAGGCACTAACGCTGTGCCAATGGCGACTGTGGGTGAAGATTTTGTTGCCTATCTAAACTGGATAAAATCCCACCACATGGACACCACACATATAAAAATCATTCGGGGTGCTTATACCGCCCAGGCGTTTATCACTACCGATATGGACGACAACCAAATTACTGCTTTCCACCCAGGAGCAATGAATGAATCGCACCAAAATAAGGTCAGTGATGCTAAAGCCGATATTGGAATCATCTCACCCGATGGGCGTGATGGCATGATTGAACACGCCCAACAATTTGCTGATAGCAATATCCCTTTTATCTTTGATCCAGGTCAAGGCATGTCAATGTTCTTAGGCACAGAGTTAATCAACTTTATAAAACAAGCCACTTATGTTGCCGTCAATGATTATGAATCGCAAATGTTGCAAGACAAAACAGGTTTAGATTTAAACGCCATAGCTTCTATGGTAAATGCTCTTATTATCACCAAAGGTGCTAAAGGTAGTGAAATTCACACAGGTGGAGAAATTATCAACATCGCCCCTGCCCAAGCAAACGATACTCAGGACCCAACTGGTTGTGGCGATGCTTATCGTGCAGGACTGCTTTTTGGTTTGATGAATGACATGGACTGGAAAACCACAGGACAACTTGCAGGACTTTTAGGTGCTATTAAAATCGCCCACCTCGGCACTCAGAATCATAAGTTTAACTTAGCTGAGGTTAAAAAGTTATATCAACAAAATTATGGACAACCTTTGTTTTGAATAACAATCTCGCAAAATTACAAATTGCACGCTTTGGTCTTTTATAATGTGGCGTATTACAAAATAATAACGCCTTGCAATGGCGGTACACAACCTACAAAAATAACAATGCAGCATAATGGGTATAAAATTTGATAGTGTTAAAAACGAGTTGAATATATCTAGCGCAACGCTTAAAAATTGGATAAAAACCAATTGCCTTACTACTGATAAAAAAGGTTTTATTACCACAGAAAGTTACGATTATTTTAAAAAAAATGTTTTAGGCAAAAGCAGACTTAACAAACGGGCAAATAAGCAACATTTTGACAATCCCGATACTGTTTTTAATGTCAACAACAATGATGATGCCGAACAAAGTGCAATTCAATACGAGCAATCATTAAGCATAGCGCAAAAAAATAAAAAGGGCATCTACTATACTCCAAGTAGTTCGATTGATGATATGTTTTGTGCTCTACCCGCTTTAAGCGCAACAGATACTTTTCTAGACCCTTGTTGTGGCACAGGTAATTTTTTGATAAAAGCCTTGGAAAAAGGTTTTAAGCCTGAAAATATTTATGGCTTTGATGTTGATGAAACTGCTCTTAAAATTGCAAATAATCGTTTTTACCAAGCTGTTGGAAAGCATTCAAATAATATTAAACTTATTAATTTATTAGAAGATAAACATGCACAAAAATATGATTTTATTTTTACTAATCCGCCTTGGGGTTATAAGTTCAATGCCCAACAAAAAATCAATTATGCAAATAAATTTAATAATGGCATCAAGGTTGATTCATCTGCTTTATTTGTATTAATTTGTCTAAATATTATCCAAAAAAATGGAATGTTAGGAGTATTGCTACCTGATGCTTTTTTTAATATCACTGCTTTTAAATCCGTAAGAAAAATATTATTACAAAAGACATTTGTGCAACTTATAAATCATAATAAAGCTTTTGACGGCTTGCAAACTAGGGCATATAGTTTTGTGATTAAAAATAATAACAACTTGACAAATATTAAATGCAAAACCGCAACAAGCCAATACACTAGAAAACAAACTGATTTTATTAAAAATCCCAACTATATTATTAATTTTGATATTACTGAAGCACAGGCAAAAATTATCTCTCACTTATATTCATATCCACATCAAACACTAGCAGGCAAAGCACAATGGGGGCTAGGTATTGTTACTGGTGATAATGCTAAACATTTATCCACAACAAAAAAAGCTAACTGCAAACCTATTTGCAAAGGGAGGGACATTAACAAGGGCGAAATAAAAAAATCGCAGTTTTATATTATTGATGATTTTGCAAAACTACAGCAAACTGCCGATAAAAATCTCTATCTTGCGGATAAAAAAATCGTTTATCGTTTTATTAGCTCTAATCTAATTTTTGCACTTGACGATAAACAACGGTATTTTTTAAACAGTGCTAATTTTTTAATTCTTAATCAAAATACCTTATTGGCTGAAGAGCAACTAGTTTTTTTAATGAATACTGAGATTATGAATTGGTTGTTTAAAAAACTATTTAGAACCCATAAAGTATTAAGATCTGATTTAGAAAAACTGCCTATTTTTAACGAGTTTTTTAAAACGCATAATGACTATTGCGAGCAAGATTTACATCAATATTTAAACATAGAGAAACACAATGGAACTTTTAGAATTAAGAAATAAAATCTTAGATGCTTTTTCTGGTGAATAGGCAGAACGAGATAAAATCATTGCTTTAATAGAAAATGATAAATCAGTATTCCCATTTAATGAATATGAGTATTTATTGCAACACTGTATCAATAGTGGCAATATTTCTTTTGAGAAGAATGTAGAAGAAGGTCACTTAACTAGTCAAAACCATCTTTATATATTGTTAAGTTAGAATAGGTTACAATGTGCCTTGAATTAAAAGCGACACTCTCACGTTTTTTCTTTATTTTTTTAAGTTGAGGGCAATGTAAGAAAAGGAGTAGGTAATGAATAAACTATATTCAAGAAATACACCTCCGAATGGACCAAGTAAAACTGGCAATCCATCTGGACCTGGCAGAGGCAATAATCCTCCACATAAATAACATCAATAAAAAATTGCATATTGGGCTTTTACAATACCGAGGGTTTAGTTTAGTTGACCCTCGGTGTTTTTGTATGCGTTTAAACTGTCTTAACCTAAACAGCCAGACTTTATAAGTTATTTCGACAAAGTTTCTAGCAATTTTTCAATAAACTCAATACGCTTGATATCCTCAGGCATTTTGCGCTTGAAAATAAGTTTATTGCGCTCTTTGAATTGATAATTATTGGGCTGTGTTTGCACCAAATTAATAATTTTTATTGGCTCGATATTAACCTTATTGGAAAACACAATATGTGCCTTGTTGTCATAGATTGAAACCTTATCAACGCCAATTTTTTCACAGATGAGTTTAAGTTTGGTAGCGGCAAACAAATTTTTGGTGGCATTTGGCAATAGTCCAAAACGCTCAATCATCTCAATTTGCATGTCTTTGAGTTCATCATGATTTTTGCAACTAGAGATGCGTTTATACAAAACTAGACGCTCATGCACATCGTCTACATATATTTGGGGAATAATGCAGGCAATCCCAGTGTCAATGTCAATTCTATAATTGATTGGGTCGTTGAGGTTGATTTTTTTGCCCACGCGTATAGCATCAACTGTACGTTTTAATAAATCGTGATAAAGATTAAAACCAATTTCGCTAATTTTGCCTGACTGATTATCGCCAAGTAAATCGCCTGCGCCACGAATTTCTAAGTCGTGATTAGCAAGCATAAAACCAGAACCTAACTCTTCTAAAGATTCAAATGCTTCGAGACGTTTTTTGGCATTATCGCTAAGTGATTGATGTGATTTGATTATCAAATAGGCGTAAGCTTTGTGATGCGAGCGACCTACCCGCCCACGTAATTGATGCAGTTGTGCTAAACCAAAATTTTGTGCATTATTAATGATTATGGTGTTAGCATTAGGAATATCAATGCCTGTTTCAATGATAGTGGTGCAAACTAAAATTTGAAAACGACCATGATAAAAATCACTCATAATTTGCTCTAACTCACGTGTTGGCATTTGCCCATGGGCGATGCGAATTTGTGTATTTTGCATTAATGATGTAAGTTTTTCTGCCATATTGTCGATGCTATCAATATCATTATGCAAAACAAATATTTGCCCGCTACGGTGCATTTCGCGCACACAAGCCTCTTTAATTGCATCATCATTCCATTCACTCACAAAAGTTTGTATCGAAACACGCCCTTGCGGTGGCGTGGCAATAATAGAAAGCTCTCTAAGTGAACCAAGTGCCATGTTTAATGTACGCGGAATTGGGGTTGCAGTCATAGTAAGAATATCACTTATACCGCGCATTTTTTTCAGCGATTCTTTTTGCTTAACGCCAAATCTATGTTCTTCATCAATAATCACTAAACCTAGTTGCTTATATTTAATGCTTCTTTGAATCAATTTATGAGTGCCAATCACAATATCAATTTTTCCTTGTGCTAGTTTTTGCTTGATTTGTGCTTGCTCTTTGACACTCTGAAAACGTGATAAAGCGGCAATTTCAATTGGGTAATTGACAAATCGGTCTGTAAAAGAGCTCTCATGCTGACTCGCAAGTAGAGTAGTTGGCACCAAAACAGCAACTTGCTTGCCTGATTCTACTGCTAAAAAAGCAGCGCGCATTGCAATTTCAGTTTTGCCAAAACCCACGTCACCACAAACTAATCTGTCCATGGGTTTTGGCGATTGCATATCTGCTAATACTTCGCCCATGGTTTTGAGTTGGTCAGGAGTTTCCTCAAAAGGAAAACTAGCAACAAAGGAGCTATAAGCATCACTCGGCTGAGAAAAAGCAAAGCCTTTTTGAGCTTCGCGTTTGGCATATATTTCTAATAATTCAGTGGCAATATCGTACAAAGCTTCGTGAGCTTTTTGTTTGGCTTTGTGCCATTGATTAGAGCCTAATTTGTGTAATGGCGCAAACTCTTTTGAAGCGCCAGAATAACGAGAAATTAAATTAAGAGAGGTTATTGGCACCATAAGTTTTGAGCCTTTGGCATATTCCAACATTAAAAAATCTTGCATTAATCCATCAAAAGTTTGGGTTTTTAAACCTAAATATCGTCCTACGCCATAATTTTCATGCACAATAGGGTCGCCTTGTTGGATTTCCACCAAAGACTTAATTGCTTCATCAAAGTCTTTATGCTTGGCACGTCTTCGCCGTTTTTGTTTAATCGTATCACCACCAAACAAATTAGTTTCTGTGATTATGGCAATATCTTGAGTGAGCAAGCCTTCAACAAGTTGTCCAGCAGTAATACAAAGTTTTTTGCTATTATTTAAAAAACCATGCCAACCCTTAACAGCACTTATTTCAAGGTTATGACTAATAAACAAGTCGATTAATATGTTTTGTCTATTTTGCGATTCGCAAACAATTAAAATTCTGCCGTTGAATTTTTTTTCAAATACTAGAAACTTTTTTAATGGGGCTTGGTTTTGTGCATCAATCCTTAACGGCGGTAGCAATTTAGTAGCAAAATTTAATTTTCCAGATTTTTTCTCATTTTTCGCACTGCCAATTACAATATTTTGCCGTTGTTTGATTTGCCCAAATAATTGCTGCTTATTAATAAAAACTCGCTCAATCGGCAAAGGTGGTCTATCTAAATTCTTACTGGCTTGCTTATGTCGGCTATTAATATCACTATAAACCTCATCGGCAAACGCACTTAACCCGTGATTAGTAGCAACAATGCTCTTACTTGGCAAATAGTCAAACAGAGTATTGGTTTGAGTAAAAAACAGTGGTAGGTAAAACTCTATACCACTTGGCAAACGCGCATTACTAACCTCATCAAAAATGAAACTTTCAGTATTGCCAAAAATTTCTTGATAATTTTTTACAAAAGTCTTTATGCCATTTGCATCGGTTGCAAACTCTCTAGCAGGCAATAAAAAAATTCTATCGATTGTTTTGACACAGCACTGTGTTGAAGTATCAAATATGTGAATAGATTCAATTTCTTGGTCAAATAGGTCTAAACGAAAAGGGTTTTTAGCACCCATGGGGTAAATATCTATCAAAGAGCCTTTAACACTAAACTCGCCATGCGTTATAACTTTTGTTACTCGGTTGTAACCAATCTTCAGCAAACGCTGACAAAATGCTTGTATATCAAGTATGTCGCCTGTCTTTAAATTAAAACTGTAATTTTTGCAAAATATTGTTGGACATAATCTTTGTATCAAAGATTCTAATGTAGCAATAACAATACCGCGTTTAAGATTAGGTATTTTTGATAAGGCATTAAGCCGACTTGAAATAATGTCTGGATGTACAGAAAGATGATCAAATGCTAATATTTCCCAACTATCAAATTTAACAATGTCTAAATCCTCGTTGTAAAAATTAAGCGATTTATATAAGTGATCAAAATTGCTGATGTCGTTTGCTACTAGCAAAACAACAAGATTGTGTGTTTTAACAAACTCAATCAGCGCCAAAGCTTGGGCACTGCCATACAGTGCTCCCCAATAGAATTTTTGTCCAGCATTAAAAGGCGTTATTCCTTTAGGGTAAAGCTGTTGCATATTATTAGGGCGTTAATTCTTGTGGGTTAATGCCTTGTGCTAAAACATCAATACCTTGTTTTTCCAACATTTTCACTAGCCGAATCAATGGCAAGCCAATCAGTGAGTTAGGGTCATTGCCCTCTATGCGCTCTATAAGACTAATACCGAGTGCTTCGGATTTAAAAGCACCCACGCAGTTATAAGGTTTTTCCCTTTGCAAATAATTCTCAATTTGTTTGGTGCTTAGAGTTTTAAACACAACATTGGTTTTGTCAATATATGTGTCTATTGCGTTGTTATATGTGTTTAAAAGCACCAAACTTGTAAAAAAAGTTAGTTTATTTCCAGAACTTTGATGCAGTTGTTTGACAGCATTTTCATGATTGTTAGGCTTGGTTAAAATTTCATTACCTAATATTGCCACTTGGTCTGATCCAACAATGAGTCCTTTATGGGTCTTCGCCACTTCTAATGCTTTGGCTTGTGCTAATCTTAATACCAGTTGCTCGGGCGTTTCATTAGCCTGTCTGGACTCATCAATATTTGGCGACACGCTATCAAAACTCAAGCCTAATTTATTAAGTATCTCTTTTCTAAAAGGCGATGAAGAAGCAAGAATGAACAGCGCAACTGACAAAATAAAATTTTTGTAAAGTAAAATAGTTATTTTACTTTATTTGCAGTTTTTTACCATGAACATATCAATCATAGTAGCAATGGATACTAATTATCTTATTGGTAAAGATAATAAACTACTATGGCATATACCTGAGGATTTAGCGTATTTTAAAAAACATACCATAGGCAAAACTGTGTTAATGGGGCGTAAAACCCACCAATCAATAGGATTTCCACTACCTAATCGTAAAAACATTATCATTAGTCGTGATACTAAATTTAAAGTTCACGGGTGCGAGGTAGTACATAGCGTTGATGATGTTTTGGCGTTAGATGACGATGAAATAATGGTTGCAGGTGGTGCTTCTGTATATGAGCAAATGCTGCCATATACTAATAGACTCTATATTACTGAAGTTAGAGGCAAGTTTGAGGGTGATAGTTATTTTCCAAAGTTTGATAGAAAAAATTGGTTGCAAGTATCTAAAACACCTCTTAAAACTAATATAAAAAATAACTGTAAATATCGTTTTATAGTTTTAGATAAAGATAACGTAAATTAAAATATTAGATTTTTCAGTATAATCCACAACCAGCATATTTACTGGTGCGCTTGTTAATCTAAGGCTAAATTCAACAAAATGATACTCAATAAATTAAAAGAGTTTTTGCGTCTCGAGATTGCTGGCGGTATGCTGTTGATAATATTCGCTTTGCTTGCAATGATTGTACAAAACACATTTTTGAACATACATTACAACGCCTTATTAGAAACACCTATTGCCGTACAAATTGGCGAATTTAAAATCGCAAAACCACTATTATTGTGGATTAATGATGGCTTAATGGCGGTATTTTTCTTCTTAATAGGTCTAGAAGTGAAACGCGAGATTTTGGTGGGAGAATTATCCGAGCCTTCTCGTATTGTTTTGCCGGTTATCGCAGCGATTGGCGGCATGGTTATACCCGCTATCTTCTTTGCTGTTACAAATTGGGGTGATGTAGTTGCTCTAAGGGGCTGGGCTATACCCACAGCCACGGATATTGCATTTGCGCTCGGGGTGTTATCTCTTTTAGGCTCTAGAGCACCTCAAGCACTAAAATTGTTTTTAATGACTTTGGCCATTATTGATGACCTTGGTGCTATTGTAGTAATCGCTATATTTTATACGATTGATTTATCTTTTTTATCATTGCAAATAGCAGCAGTTGCAATATTTTTGCTGTTCTTGCTAAACAAAACAAAGGTTTTAAGTTTAGCACCTTACCTATTAGTTGGGCTTGTGCTTTGGGCTGCGGTATTAAAATCTGGCGTACACGCAACTTTGGCTGGCGTAGTAACTGCTTTATTTATACCATTTAAAAAAGAGGGAAATGATTCACAAACCCAACTAGATAAATTGATGCACAATCTTCATCCAACAGTTGCTTACGGAATCTTACCACTTTTTGCTTTTGCCAATTCGGGCGTGTCTTTTCAGGGGCTTTCTTTTTCTTCGATTCTTGACCCAATTCCCTTAGGTATTATCATGGGGCTTTTCTTAGGAAAACAACTAGGGGTATTTGTTTTTAGCTGGATAACAATAAGATTAGGAGTCTCGAAATTACCTAATGGCACTAACTGGATGCAACTATACGGCATAAGTTTATTATGCGGTATTGGTTTTACTATGAGTTTGTTTATTGGTTCTTTGGCTTTTGCTCAAGAAGGCTTAAATCATGCAATCAACGATAAACTAGGCATTTTAATCGGTTCTTTGTTATCTGGTGTTTTTGGATATATCGTGCTACATTTTTTTTGCCAAAGCAAAAAGAAATAATTATAGGTATTATCATTCGAGCAGTAATAAATGGTAAGTCTTATGTGTAACAAAGTCCAAAATTAATTATTAGGATGATAAAAGACTAACCAAAATGTCTCGACCACCATTGCAAACGAAACAGCAATCCTACAAGGCAAAAACTTTAACACTATCTACTCTATGTCAACAAAAAGCAAAAAATCAACAAAGTAGATAAAACGAATACAATTTTTTATCTACATAAAATTAAAAGCAACCCACCCATCACTCCACCAACCCTCCATAAGTCAATCTCCTACCAAAAACACCTTCCATAACAGACTCAATTCTCTCAAACGTATGTATCTTTACATTACCCGAGTTCAATCTAAAACTAAACTCGTTAAAACAACAATTAATGTGCTGTTTGGATACATAATGGAATGTGCCATAATAACCACGCTGTTATGTTTGTGTTTATTGCACTTTTGCCACCAACATAAGCCTCCAGTAGTCTATCTGAATTGCTTGTAACACAGGCACCTCTAATTCTGTGTTGCATAAACCAAGCAGCACTTTGAGTAATATCTATTGCTTTAGACAATTGCATTGAAGAGTGCAATAACCATGATATAACCATTTGTGTAAGGGATATGAGAACGCTCAAAGATGGTGCCTGTTCTAACAGTGAATTTTTTGCAACAATTGCCTCAAATAAAATAGCCTTTTTCTATCACCATGTCTGGCAGTTAGGACATTCAACCCGCTATTATAACGTTGCTGAATGATAAGCCATGGCATGTTTGTTATCAGAGAATTGTGCAAAAATCTCAAAGATAGAGTGTTTTTACACATGATGATTGTCCTGAGTTGTTGTGTTGATAGTGGTTATAATGTTTTTTGGGGTTGAGTTCCAATTAAAATCATAATAATATGCTTGAAATCACCAACAATAAATCAAAGATTGATGACCTTGAGCCTAGCAACATCATCTAGTAAAGGAACACAAATGGAATTAAATAAACACACCAACAACTTACTTGGATAGCATATATTGGAAATGTATCGCAAGGCAAAAACTAGCCGAAAAGTTTACTAAATCTTTAATATCCAAACAAACCCTAGTCTATTTTGCCAACGGTCTTGTACTTTTTAACTGGAAAAAATCAACAACTAGAACTTGAGATGCTGTCTTTTATGCAACGCAAACTCTGCAAATCCTAGTTTAATTTTGAACGCAGCAAAAAAATAAAGCAAAAAATCACATGTATAAGTGATGACCGCCAGATGTTGCCTCATCAAAGTAAGATGCCGCGCCCGCAAATTCAACGCCATCAATAAAATCAGCTTTATCATAGCCAAATAACTCAACTGTCATCTCGCAAGCAATGAATTTAACGTCAAATTCTTGGCACATAGAACGCAAATCTTCTAACTTAGCAACACCATGTTTTGACATGGTTTTTTTCATCATCCAAGTAACAAAATTTTCCAAAAACGGCAAATTCCACAAAATGTTAGGTATTTTCGGACCAAAATCAATCTTTTGCAACCACTTAGGACCAAATGGCATTTTCATTGGCATAGCAGGATTGCCAATCGGGGAAACTCTGAGTTTAGAAATATCTTTTAATAAAAGATTGAGTCCATAAAAAGTAAAGAATATGGTTACTTCTTTGTCCATTGCCACCCCAGTAGAAGCAATAATAAACGGAGGAAAAGCCCAATCAAAAGTGCCCTTGGTGGCGATAATTGTCATTTTGTTGTTATCTGACATAATAGAGTCCCGCTTTAAATAATTGGTTTAGACCTTTTCAATGGTGAATACATATTTTCCTCCGTCTTCAACCGTTGAAATGAGTTTATTGCCTGTTTGATTACAAAAAGCCTCGATATCCTTCACTGAACCAGCATCAGTTGAAATCACGTCCAAGACCTTTCTGGCATCCATTTTAGAGAGTGCTTTTTTAGTTTTTAAAATTGGCAGAGGGCAATTTAAGCCTGATGCGTCTAAAGTTTCGTCAGCCATATGGACTCCTTATAAGTTTTAGTTAAAATAAATCACGTAATTAGAATTCTCCAACTCGGGCATTTTATATTATTTGCCCTTCAATAGTCAAACCCAACTTCAAATTCTAAGCATAATCTTTTGTGGGTTGAATCATACCTAACCAGCCCATTATAACATAGATTTTTCCTTAATCCATTGTCTGATAATTTAGAGAATTTGATTAACTTGTTGTTAAACCGCATTTGTTGGACACGGGACTTAATCAAAATGCCAAATAATCACACGTTATCCAAGATACATTAATGAATGTGAAATACTGTATGTTGGCACTACAAAAGATAACGATTATGGATACATATAACCCCAGAATCACAAAAACACAGCAAAGTGTGTTATGTTGATAAAAAGCAAGTATGTCCAACATACGCATATTTCTGAGAAGCAATTTAGACAGATAATTTTGTTGTTTTTCTAAGGATTTGAGTGCAACTCAAATCCTT
>CALFDA010000058.1 GCA_937950605.1 uncultured PS1 clade bacterium
GCAATTAAGCATAACAACATGCTAGATAAGAGCAAAGACTTGGACAAATTCCACAGCTTTTTACGTATGCCTTATGCAAGAGTTTTCTCTAAAGTCAATACAAGAACACGATACAGGAGTATCGCCAAGAACCAATTTTTATCTTTATGCAATCTATTTGTCTCAACCTTAAGCGTCTTAAGGTGCTAGAACCACCTAATCTTATATTAAGTTAATAATGATGGTAGCATCTAGAAATAGTAAAAACTGCAAAAAATCATCAACACTCTAACAAATAGTTTCTAAATCTAGAAAACTAACAGTTTTTATTTTAAGTTTGCGGTTTATTTGTCTTTTGAATAAAAAATTGATTTATGAGGTAGTTCCTGAATATATTTAGTGATATAAATTTTGTGAATAGATTTCAGTTAAAATTATCTATTGTTTGCACAATTTTCATTTTAATAAACGGTAATAAAGGGTTGCAAACCGAGCTAATTGTGCTAAATTTTTTAATCTATTTTTTAGCAGTTTTATTCTGCTTTTTGGGCTTGAGTTTGCCAGCAATGGCTTGTCTACATTCTGCAAGAGTTAAATCTTTTGGATCTTTGTTGCCAAAGATTTTTTTGATAGTGATATTTTTTTGTCCCTTGCCTTTTTTTTTGCCATTCCAGATGTAGGGACCAAAACGTCCATTAAGGATTTGAATTGTAGAGTTGCCAAAGGTTTTAATAATGCGTTCGGCGTCAAACTTTTCCTTGGCTTTGATGAGTTTTAAAGCTGTTTCAAGTGTTACATTTTCAGGTATATCTTCTTTAAGCGTAACATATTTTTTGCCATATTGAAGATAAGGTCCAAAGCGCCCATAATTGGCTTTGATGATGCCAAATTCGTTATTTTCTCCAACAATACGCGGCATATCGAACATCTCTAATGCCTCGTCAAGGGTAATGGTTTCTATATTAAGCGAACCCCTGAGTGAAGCGAACACAGGTTTTTCTTTATCGTCTTTATGTCCGATTTGCACAAAAGCACCATACCGACCAAAACGCACAGTTACTGGCTTGCCACTTTTTGGGTCAGTGCCAAGTTTACGCATATCGTGAGTTTCTTCTCGGGAAATATCAGCAGCGGCTTCAACTTTTTGGTGAAAAGGTTGGTAAAAGTTTTTAACCACACCTTGCCATGGAGTGTGTTGTGAGGCAATGGTGTCAAAATCAGATTCTAATTTTGCGCTAAATTTATAATCAACAATGTCATTGAAGTATTTAACCAAAAAATCGTTTAGCAAATAAGCAACATTAGTCGGAAACAGTTTGTTTTTTTCTACCCCTGTTGTTTCGGTAGGAGTTGATTCAGAGATTGCATTATCGATAATTTCAATTTGTTGGTAATTGCGTTTTACACCTTCGCGCGTTTCTTTGACAACATAGCCCCTATCTTGCACAGTGGATACCATAGTGGCAAAAGTTGAAGGTCTGCCAATACCCATTTTTTCAATCCTATTGACTAATGAGGCCTCTGTATAACGTGGTTTGGTACGAGAAAAACTTTCTCTAGCAATAAAGCTTGCTATGTTGAGTGCATCACCCTTGTTTAAGTTTGGTAATAGTTTATCATCTGCATAAAGATAGTCATAGACACTTAAAAAACCCGGAAAAACCAAGACTTCGCCATTAGCAACGAATTGTTCCGAGCGGTTAGAGATGCTAATTTTAATCTGGGTTTTTTGCAGTTTGGCATCACTCATTTGCGAGGCTAATGTACGTTTGTAGATTAAGGTGTAGAGTTGTCGCGCACGATGTTCTAAACCAAAAATTTCTGATTTGAAGAGATTAGTTGGACGAATAGCCTCGTGTGCCTCTTGTGCGCTAGTATCTTTGGTTTTAAATCTTCTTGCTTGATGGTAGTCGCTACCAAATTCTTGTTGGATAACCTTTCTAGCAGATTCAATGGCTGTTTCAGAAAGAGTAAATGAGTCTGTTCTCATATAGGTAATAACACCTTCACGGTAAAGGTTTTGTGCTAATGTCATTGTTTGTTTGACCGAAAAACCCAATTTTTGCGAGGCCTCTTGTTGTAATGTAGAGGTAATAAAAGGCGGTCTTGGCATGCGTTTTGCGGGTTTATTTTCAATCGATACGACGCTTAGTGTTGCCTCTAAAAGCGCATTAGCAAAATCTAACGCATCATTTTTGCTGTCGAATTCTGTATCGAGTTTTGCCTCAAGCAACTCTTTAGCGCTATTAATTAAATCGGCTTTGGCTTTATAAGTACTTTGACAAACATGATTGATGATTTCTCTTTCTCTTTCTACTACTAAGCGCACAACTGGAGATTGCACTCTACCTGCAGAACGCGCACCAGAAATCTTACGCCATAAAACAGGCGAGATTTCAAAGCCTACCAACCTGTCAATAATGCGTCTAGCTTGCTGCGCGTCAACCAAATTTTTATCAACTGTTCTAGGATTAGTGATTGCATGGATGATAGCACTTTTAGTAATTTCATGAAAAACAATTCTTGGCGTGCTTTTTGGTAGATTGAGTGTCTCTAACAAGTGCCAAGCAATGGCTTCTCCTTCACGGTCCTCATCTGTTGCGAGATAAATTTTGTTAGCAGTTTTTACATCTTTGCGCAACTGCGCAACTATCTTTTTTTTGTCTTCTGTGACTTCGTAGGTAACCGCAAAGTTGTTTTTAATATCAACTCCTATGCCTTTTTTAGGCATATCACGAATGTGTCCAATGCTTGATGTGACTCTATAGTCTTTGCCTAGGAATTTCTCGATAGTCTTGGCTTTGGCAGGAGATTCAACAATAACAAGGTTTCTGGGCACCATAAAGCATCTACCTATTGAATGGCGTGATTATCATCAAGAAACATAATAGACTCTAACCATTGAGGTGAAAGTGCCTCGTCGCCACTGTTGCCAAGCACCATCATAACCACCCACTTAAAATCTTCTAAAGAAACAGCAGAATCGCCACCCAATGACATGATTTGATCAATAATCATTTCGCGCTGATTAGCATCAATCTGACCGACACTTTCCATAAACAGCAAAAAGCCACGAGATTTTGCGTCAAGTTTTAATTGTTCGCTTTCACTGTAAATCCGCATACCACTATTAGAACCACTAAATGTTAGCGTTTTTCCATCTTGCAGACTAGCAATATTTTCTAGCCAACTGAGTGCTTTATTAATACGTGCAACCTCAAATCCAGCGTCTGAAAGATAAGCTTTTAAAGTAATATCGTCAATCTCCCTAGATGAATTTTGCTCTGCTACTTCGAACAGATAATCAAACATATAGGTTAGCACATCAAGAATATTGTTATTCATAGAACCTCACTTCAAACTGTAGCTAGAGCCATTAACTTTTATTATTTTGTTTTCCAACTCTAATAAAAGCAACTCCTGTGTTACCACTTGGGGGCTTAAACTGCTTTTTTCAACCATTTCATCAACACTGATAGCGTCATAACTTAGGTATTTTAATAGCATAGAAGAACTATTGTGTGTTTTTTCACGAGCTTTTGGTTCATAAACGCGTTTTGTATTTTGTGATTTGAATTTTAACTCATCAGTAATATCATAAATGTTTTCAGTTAGTTTAGCACCTTGCTTGATGAGATGATGGCAACCTTGCGATAAAGGGTTATGAATTGACCCAGGAATGGCAAATACTTCTTTGCCTTGCTCAGCAGCTAGCCCAGCAGTAATCATTGTACCACTTTTAACGCTTGCCTCAACCACTAAAACACCCAAACTTAAACCGCTAATAACACGATTGCGTCTTGGAAAATTAGCTGCAATAGATTCAGTGCCAATACAAAATTCGGAAATCAAGGCACCTTTGGTTGAAATTTGGTGCGCTAGGGATTTGTGTTTTGCTGGATAAACTCTATCAAGCCCTGTGCCACAAACAGCAATTGTTGGTTTGTTAGCTTCTAAAGCCCCAATATGTGCGTTAGCATCAATGCCACTTGCCATGCCAGATGTGATAACAATCCCTTGTTCAGCAAGTGTTTTAGAAAAAATGTATGCATTTTGTTTTCCACTAGGGCTAGGATTGCGACTACCTACAATGGCGATTTGTGGCGAAGATAGATAAGAGACATCACCTCTAACATAAAGCAAAGGTGGCGGGTCTGCAATGGATTTGAGTTGTTCAGGGTAGTCTTTGTCAATTAAACTAAGAATATTGCAACCATCGGACTTAGCCCAATCAAGGTCCGCTTGTACTAGCGATGTATCATTGCGCTTTATAAAATCAAGCGTCTCTTGGCGAAACAACCTGTAGGCATTGCTCCGAGTTTTAGAATTCAAAAACACTTGCTCGGGCGTTTCAAAAACTTTAAGTGCTTTGTAAAAAGTGCGTACGCCAACATATGGTGCTTTCAGCAACATTAACCAATAAGTTAAATCCACTATGTGCATTCCAAAAATTATTTTAGTATTGTATCCTAACTTTAATACTTGAATGAACAATATAAAAACCATCGTAAGACTTTCACAAAGCCTTAAAGAAAATATTGTGTTAAAATCGCCGATTCTTATTTTTAAGGATTTTTACGTATGAAACAGAAAAGAACCTTCCAGCCTAGTGTTATCAAGCGTAAGCACACACACGGTTTTAGAGCAAGAATGAGTACCAAAGCAGGTCGTGCAATTATCAATGCACGCAGAAAAAAAGGGCGTAAACGTTTGACCGCCTAAAATCATTTTGTTATAGTGGTCTAATGTCTTTTAGACTAACACGAGAGGCAAAAATCTTCAAAACTGGTGAGTATGCTAATATTTTCAAGGAAGGTAAAATAGTAAGAGGCAAATACTGGCAAGTAATTGCAAAACCACTCAAAACATCAACACCGCGTTTAGGTTTAGCTATATCAAAAAAAGTTTATCGCCTAGCGGTTGATAGAAATCGGTTTAAACGCATTGCCAGAGAGGTGTTTAGACTGCACAAACAACACTTGGATGTTTGGGGCTTTGTGGTTATGGCAAGAAAGTCGAAACCAGTTACAAACCTTGTTTTGTCAGCAGAATTACTTGATTTATTTAAAAAGGTGTCAGAGAAATAATGCGCTATTTATTAATGATTGTTATTAAATTCTACCAGTTATTTATAAGTCCGTTATTAGGCTCTAATTGTCGTTTTTATCCAACATGCTCCCAGTATGCTTATGACGCTGTGAAAACACATGGTTTTTTTAAAGGATTCTATTTGAGCGTTAGTCGTATTAGCAAGTGTCATCCTTGGCATGAGGGTGGCTTTGATCCAGTGCCAAA
Source organism: uncultured PS1 clade bacterium (assembly GCA_937950605.1). Taxonomy (GTDB): domain Bacteria; phylum Pseudomonadota; class Gammaproteobacteria; order PS1; family Pseudothioglobaceae; genus Thiodubiliella. The sequence goes on from CALFDA010000058.1 coordinate 5,275, forward strand.
AGCACACATATTAACAAAACAAAACCACAATGAATAATCAAAAATTA
>CALFDA010000059.1 GCA_937950605.1 uncultured PS1 clade bacterium
ATAGTGTGGTTGATACGGTCATTATGGGACATGAAAAACTTTGGAAAGTCAAACAAGAAAGAGAGCGGATTTATGCTTTAGCCAATATGAGCGAAAAAGATGGGGTTAAGGTTGCAGAACTAGAAATGGAATTTGCACAAATGGATGGCTACATGGCACAATCCTCGGCCAGTGAGTTGCTATTAGGTTTAGATATTCCTGAAGAACAACATTATGGATTGATGAGCGAAATCGCACCAGGCTGGAAACTTCGGGTGTTATTAGCACAAGCCTTATTCTCTAATCCTGAAATATTATTACTTGATGAGCCAACCAATAATTTAGATATTAACTCTATTCGCTGGCTAGAAGGTGTATTAAAAGAGCGTAAGGCAACCATGGTGATTATCTCTCATGATAGGCACTTTTTAAACAGTGTCTGCACGCATATGGCAGATTTAGATTATGGTGCGCTTAAAATTTTCCCAGGAAATTATGATGATTTTATGATTGCATCAACCGCTATTCAAGAAAAAATGCAAGCTGATAATGCCAAAAAGGAGGCGAAAATAAAAGAGCTTAAACATTTTGTTTCACGTTTTTCGGCAAACGCTTCGAAATCTAAACAGGCAACTTCGCGCCTTAAACAACTTGATAAGATTGTTTTAGATGATATGAAACCTTCATCACGCGTTAGTCCTTATATTATTTTTAAACAAGAAAAAGAACTATACCGAAATGTGATTGAAGTCGAAGGCTTGTCCAAGAGTTTTGCCATTCAACAAGGTGCTAAACATAGTGAAAAATTGCAAGTGTTAAAAGACATTAGTTTTATTCTTGAAGTAGGGGAGCGTATTGCTATTATTGGACAAAATGGCATTGGTAAAACCACGTTACTACGCACTTTAGTAGGTGAGATTAAAGCCGATAAGGGCAAAATCAAATGGAGTGAAAACGTTAATATTGGTTATTATGCGCAAGACCATAATGCTGATTTTGAACAAGATTTGAGCGTATTAGATTGGATTGTACAATTTAAAAAACCTAACCAAGAAATGCAAGATATGCGTGCCGTTCTAGGCAAAATGCTGTTTGGTAAAAATGATATTAGCAAAAGTGTTAAAGCGCTTTCTGGTGGCGAAAAGTGCAGAATGTTATTCGCTAAATTGATGTTACAAAAACCCAATGTATTGGTGATGGATGAACCCACTAATCACCTAGACATGGAATCGATCGAGGCACTTAATCTTGCGCTAGAAAACTACCAAGGCACTCTAATTTTTGTTAGTCATGACCGAGAATTTGTATCTTCTTTATCGACTAAAGTTGTAGAATTAACCAAAACAGACACACATTATTATTCTGGCAATTATGAAGATTATCTAAAATCACAAAGATAATGGAAAGTTTGAATCTAGCACTAGCGTATTCAAAAGCAAATAATGGTTTTGACTTGACAAATGTTTTGTCTTTTATCACCTTGTTTGCGATTATGCTAACCTTAACTTTGGCGTTTAGTATGTTTTCTTTATCAACATATTGTGTGAATTTACAAAAATATTTAGAAATTTTTTGTTTGAACAACATACAAAGGAGGTAATTAGTGTTTACAGGCATTATTCAAGCCATTGGTCAAGTTAAAAGTAAAACAATGCACGATAAAGGCGCTGTATTTTCATTTTCTTCAACTGCTTTGGATTATGCTACCGTGAAGATTGGTGATAGTATTGCAGTTAATGGCGTGTGTTTGACGGTTATTGATATTGATAACAATATTTTTACGGTAGATGTTTCTCAAGAAACATTAAACTGCTCTGTTTTAGGCGATTTATCTGTTGCTAGTGATGTTAATCTTGAAAAAGCTCTACGCTTAAATCAAGGGGTTGATGGGCATTTAGTCAGCGGACATGTTGATGGACAAGCCAGAGTTGTTGGCAAAAAGACAGAGGGTGCTTCAACACGTTTTACAATAAGTGTGCCCCAGTCCTTGGAAAAATACATTGCAGCCAAAGGCTCAGTTGCGCTAAATGGCGTTAGTCTTACCGTAAATAGTATTAAGCAAAATATTTTTGATGTTAATATTATTCCTCACACATCAATAGCAACAACGCTAGGGCAACTAAATGTTGACAATAATGTTAATATAGAAGTTGATATTATTGCTCGACACCTTGAACGACTAATAAATAACTAAGCTAATGAGCATGAAAACTAAAGCTAGTATTGAGGCGATATTAGAAGATTATAAGCAAGGCAAGATGATTATCTTGCTCGACGATGAAGGTCGTGAAAATGAAGGCGATTTAATTGTGCCTGCAGCAATTTGCACCAAAGAAGATATCAATTTTATGGCAACGCATGGCAGAGGGTTAATTTGTTTAACGCTTACCCAAGAGCGTTGTAAACAACTAAATTTGCCACTCATGGTAACGCAAAATAATGATACAAACAATACTAATTTTACCGTTTCTATAGAGGCTTCGCGAGGAGTTACCACAGGTATTTCAGCATCTGATAGGGCAAAAACAATACTTGATGCTGTTGCGCCTAATGCTAAGCCAAGTGATATTGTGCAACCAGGTCATATTTTTCCACTTATGGCACGACCTGGCGGAGTACTTATCCGCCCAGGACATACCGAAGCAGGCTGTGATTTAGCACGACTTGCGGGTTTAGAACCAGCTTCTGTGATTGTTGAGATTTTAAACGAAGATGGTTCAATGGCACGTCGTGATGATTTAGAGATTTTCGCCAAAAAACACAATATCAAATGGGGTACTATTGAAGATTTGATTTCTTATCGTGTGGAACATGAAAAAACCATTCAACGTATCAATGAGCGACCATTTAGCGCCAAATACGGGGATTTCACCTTAGTTTCATTCTTAGATAGCATTCACCAAAAAGAACACACAGCCTTGGTTAAAGGGAAAATTGATAAAAACACCCCTGTTTGTGTACGTGTACACATGGAAAATATATTCACTGATATTTTGCAAGAAAACACTCAATCTATGCGGGTTGACTATGCTCTTGAACATATATCTAACCAAGATAGTGGTGTATTTTTGCTCATTCGCCCGCATGAAGCTAGTGATGATGTTAAGACTTATGGCGTTGGTGCGCAAATTCTATCGGATTTAGGGGTGGGGAAAATGCGTATTTTAGGCAACCCAAGAAAACTTAATGCCTTGAAAGGATTTGGTTTAGAAGTGGTTGAGTATATTACAAAATAAACAAGAGTGTTTTTATGGGTTTTAACTACCGAACAACTTATACCAAATACAAACACAATTAACTAGTCACAGCCCTTATTTTTATCATCGTATAGCATACTATTATGGATTCATCTAGAGTCAAAAATAACAGTGAATTTCGAATTAAAAAATACAGATAATAAAGCCCGTTTAGGTGTTATGAGCTTTGATAGAGGTGTGGTTAAAACCCCAGCATTTATGCCAGTTGGAACTTATGGGGCGGTTAAAGCCATGACATCTGAAGAAATGCGGGGAATTGGTGCGCAAATATTATTGGGCAATGCTTTTCACCTAGCAATCACGCCTAGAATTGATGTAATCAAAGCACATGGAGGTTTGCACAATTTCATGCATTGGCAAGCTCCAATTTTGACAGATTCTGGCGGTTTTCAAGTATTTAGTTTGGGTCAAATGCGAAAAATTAGTGAAAAAGGGGTGGATTTTCGCTCACCAAAAGATGGTGCTAAAATTTTTATGGGACCAGAAGAATCAATGCAAATCCAAAAAGATTTAAACTCAGATATTGTGATGATTTTTGATGAATGCACGCCTTACCCAGCCGATAAATTTAGCACAGATAAGTCTATGCAACTGTCGCTACGTTGGGCACAACGCTCAAAAGATGCGCATTGTGCTTTAGGCAATAATAATGCGTTATTCGGTATCGTGCAAGGTGGAATGTATAAAGATTTGCGTTGTGAATCAGCCGCAGCATTAATAAGTATTGGTTTTGACGGTTATGCTATCGGCGGTTTAAGTGTGGGTGAACCAAAAGCAGAAATGTTTAAGGTTTTAGGCTATTTACCCGAGCAATTACCCCGTGATAAGCCACGATATTTAATGGGTGTAGGTACGCCAAGCGATTTGATAGAAGCTGTTGGATTTGGCATTGATATGTTTGATTGTGTGATGCCAACACGTAACGCGCGTAATGGACATTTATTTACTTCAAGCGGTATTGTCAAAATTCGTAATGCAAAATATAGGCTTGACACCAAGCCTTTAGATGAGTGTTGCAAGTGTTACACTTGCAAAAATTATTCTCGTGCTTATTTGCATCATTTGCAACGCAAGAATGAGATTTTAGGGGCGCGACTTAATACCATTCACAATCTTTATTATTATCAAAATCTAATGTCAGGCATGCGAACAGCAATCAAAAACAATACTTTTACAGCGTTTAAACGCTCATTTTATGAGAATCGAAATAAGCAATAAACAAATGCAAGATCAAAAAAATAACACGTAAATTTATACTAAACTGAGCCTAAACGCAATAAACAAGCAATAAAGCCCATAATTCACCTTTGATGTTGTGTTAAAAAATGCGCTAGTGTATGTTAAAAACGAAAAACAACTAATGAAAAATAAGTATCGTTTTTTTAGTGGTTTTTAGTTTGTTCTATGATGCTACTTTTAATTGCAATAAATCCACTCCCGATAGAATTCTATTTTTACAACTTTTTAGCCCAATAAACGCTCCAAAACAAACTTAGAACCAAAATAAGCCAGTAACAATACGCTAAAACCAACTTGTATGGCAATGATAGCCTGTTTGCCACGCCAGCCAAATATCTTGTGTCCGAAAATGAGTATTGCAAAAATAATCCAAGCTACTAATGAAAGTATAGTTTTGTGAATAAGATGTTGTGCAAAAAAATCTTCAATAAACAAAAATCCGCTAATTAATGATAAAGTTAATAGATAAAAACCAAACCGCAACCCCTGAAACATTAATTTTTCCATAGTTTGTAAAGGCGGTAGTTTGTTGATAAAGCTATTAATATCTTTAGCGTGCAAATGATTTTCTTGAATTTTTAACAACACTGATTGACAAACTGCTAAGGTAAGTAGGGCGTAAGCAGTAATTGATAAAAATACGTGTGAAGCAATGCTTAAAGAGATGATTTTGCCACCCACATCAGGGAATAAAATACCAAACACTAACGATAAGGCGGCTAATGGATAAACCAAAATTCCCAATGCATGCACAGGCTTGTAGAGTGAGGATAAAAACAACAAAATTGCAATTAGCCAAGCAACAAAAGAAGCACTATTGGCAAGCCCAAAAAATATACCATTAGTCGTCCACAAATTTACAAAAGTTAA
>CALFDA010000060.1 GCA_937950605.1 uncultured PS1 clade bacterium
TAAATCAAGAAAGCTACGCATTTACCAGAGATTTTGTATTAAAAACATGTCTAGTTTTATTAGATAAGGGCGCAGCTTATAAAGTTGAAAAGTTTAGAGATACAGATATAAAAAATCGCATAATAAATGAGTGGGAAAGTATTGCAAACTCTATTAGGGTTGTCAGAGATTACCTATACGACACAACATATTTAAGATCAAAAAAAGCAATTAAATCATATTTAGCACTTATTCCTATAATATATTTTCACTACTATAATAAAGACAAATGGAATTCTGTGAAACATCTGAACAATTACATAATTAGAACACTTTTGGCGGGTGCTTTTGGCGGAAGCCCTGATGCTTTAATTGATAACTGTATTAGAACAATAAAAACAAAAAATAGGTTCGATAACGAAGACATATTTTATGAGATTCGCAATAGTGGTAGAAGTTTGGAAATTTCAAAAGATGATCTTTTGAAGCAAAATTACTCAAAATCGAATAATTTACACTTGATTTTTAACAGATGGTACAACTCAAATTTAAATTACAATCCAGCATATATCGGCAATGAATTAAACATTGATCATATTTTTCCCACCAGCAGGTTAAAAGAAATTAAATTAGAAAAGTATCCAAAAAAAATGAGGTACAACAGAGGAGATATGAATCAAATTGCTAATTTAATGTTGCTAACAAGAGAACAAAATGGCGCAAAGGGAGATACGAAACCATCGGATTGGTTTAAAAATAAAGATGAAACATATCTTGACAAGCATTCAATACCAAAGGATCCAGAACTATGGAAAATTGAAAACTTTGATAAATTTATAGCAGAGAGAGAAACTCTAATTGTCAAAAAATTTAGATCTTGGGGGATTATTACTAAAAAAACAAAAGAATAATTTATAGTGCAAACTACTTTTCAATAGCAAGTTTTCCAATTTTCAGCAAAAAACAACTAACATTGCAAATTAGTTGAACTTTTACCTATTTTGTAATTGTTACCTGTTTTCAGGTTTTATGTCAAAAGATGGTGATAGAGAAGTTGTTGTTAAAGCAATACAAATACTCATTTACGGAAAAAGAACAGTTACCGATAAATTCTTTACCTAAATTGCTTCTCAGAAATGTGCGTATGTTGGACATACTTGTCTTTTATTAACATAACGCACTTTATTATGTTTTTGTGGCTATAAAGTTGTCTAGATATGAAAACTTGTTTAGTTGTTAATCAAGCATTCAGCCAGCATCGCCACCACAAAACTAAAATCAACATACGCGAGTGAGGCTATTAACCAAACAGACCTAACTAGAACCCCACTAATTTGTAGATAGCAAAGACATAAACGGACCGTATCTTTGGCATGCTTAGCATGCCAAAGAACGGAAATACAAAAACTATTTTTTCTTTAAACGCTCAATCCCAAGCATTTTAAAAGTATACTTTTGGTAAGAAGGTTCTGAATTGCCAGTTTTCATGTTGCGTATGAAAAACTTTTCAAAGGCAATTTTTGCCAAGTGTACCATCTTGCCTTTCTTCGCCCAAGTAACATTACGCGGCGGAATTTGTGGCAAGGCAACAAAGGCTGCTCCTGTATCGCCCATATCAGCAATACAAACAGCATTCCAAGTTGGAACATGTGATGGTTCTTTGCCTTCAATTATATCTTCAATGTTGTGCACAATAGCGGTTACCATTGACTCTATCATATAACCTGTTTTAGGCGTTCCACACATAATAGGCGTGGCTTCAACAGGTGGAATGGCGATATTAACCCCTAGTGAAAATATGTTATCTTTAACTGGCGATTGTTGGTACTTGTTGACCATTACAAAACCACGAGGATTCACAAAACCAGAATCAACATTTGCCAAATTAGCAACCGTATCTACCCCCTTAAAGGCTGGTAATAACATGGTATATTTGCTCTCAACTTCAACTGATTTAATTACCTCGCCATTATCATCACAATTACTAATACTTACCTTGTTAGCTTCAACCTTATCAACCTTAGAATTGACATGCCATTTGATGTGCCTGTCTCTACATTCTGATTCCAACATGCCTTTAGAATCTCCAACACCGCCTAGACCCAAATGCCCAATATAAGGCTCTGGGGTTACAAAAGTAATTGGACACTTGTCGCGAATACCGCGCTTTCTTAGATCAGTATCCATAATAGCCGCAAACTCATAAGCTGGACCAAAACAAGATGCCCCTTGAACTGCACCAACCACAATCGGACCACCGCCACTAGCACAAAAATCCTCCCATTTTTGGTGAGCAGATTCAGCATGCGCGGTTGTACAAATAGAGACACTATGTCCATCTGGTCCAAGCCCATCAACTTCATCAAACGCTAATTTAGGTCCAGTAGCTAACACCAAATAATCATAATCAACAACCTGATCACCCACTATTACTTGGTTATCATTTGGCTTAATCTCAGTTGCCTCACCAACGATTAAATTGATCTTCTTGCGTTTTAACCTTGGCAATAATTCAAAACTAATATCATCTTCGCTACGCCAACCCACAGCAACCCATGGATTTGATGGAATAAAATTAAAGTTCGGGTTGTTGGAAATAACTGTTACTTCATGTTTCTTTCCTAAATTTTTCTTTACATCATAAGCAAAAGGCAAACCGCCTGTGCTTGCACCAATAACAACAACATGTGCCATAACTTAATCCTCGTATTCTGAATAAAGTGCGTCATTATGTAGGTTATTGTGTCTATTGTCAAACATATAAGAATATCATTATGTATTTATATAATTAATACAATTTTGCAACATGGGGGTATTTCATAAAAATTGTTTTCAATCTTTACAGTAGACTGTATAATCTGCGTTTATTTTGTGGGTTTGCGGTTTGGAATTTTGGCAATGAATAATAATGTGCCAAAAGTTCAGTTGGTCATAGTGTTGGTGTCTATCGCTTACTTCTCTACAGCAAGTGCGGGTTTTTCTGCGCTTTATGGCGGAGTGATTAGTTTAGTCAATACAGTATTGATTGATAAGCATATAAACAAAAAAAATAATGCAACTATTAGTGCTCAGGCAATAGTTGTAATGATGGTTGTGAGTACAGTGTTACGCATGGCGATGGTAGTTGGTTTGATTTCGATAGGGGTATTCGTTTTGGAATTGAATGCGAGTGTTTTGGTTGTTAGTTTGGTTTTGGGGATTTGTGGTTTTTTAATAGACAGGGTTATTAGAAAATAATGTCAGCAGGAAATGAACTTATCGCCTCAGGCGACTACATTAAACACCATCTACAAAACCTAACCTATGGTCAGTTCCCTGATGGGCACTGGGGTTTGGCACACACTTCCGCTGAGGCAAAATCAATGGGTTTTATGGCACTTAATTTAGACACTTTAAGCGTTTCTTTCGTGTTGGGTGCTGTATTCTTACTATTGTTTTATCGTGTTGGCAGAAAGATGGTCGCCGATACTACTCCTTCAAACACTCAAAATTTTATTGAAAGCATTATTGATTTTATTAATGAAAATATTCGCGGTTCGTTTAACGGGAAAAACCCACTGGTTGCACCTTTGGCACTAACCGTATTCATTTGGATTTTATTGATGAACACCATGGACTTGGTGCCCGTCGACTGGCTACCATACTTAGCACAACAAATTGGTGCATTTTTTGGTGCAGATCCGCACCATGTGTTTTTTAAGATAGTGCCAACTACAGACCCTAATGCAACCTTTGGATTGGCAATCGGTGTGTTTTTATTGGTATTATATTACAGTATTAAAGTAAAGGGATTTGATGGTTTTGTGGCTGAATTAACACTACACCCTTTCGAGTCTAAAAATCTCTTGTTAAAGGTATTGCTAGTTCCAGTTAACTTTTTCTTAGAATTTGTCTCCTTGGTTGCTAAACCAGTGTCACATTCACTGCGTTTGTTTGGCAACATGTACGCGGGAGAAATGATTTTTATCTTAATTGCATTATTGCCATTTTGGATTCAGTGGACGCTATCATTGCCGTGGGCGATTTTTCATATTTTAATCGTATTACTACAAGCTTTCATCTTTATGACTTTGGTTGTTGTATATATGGATATGGCTCACGATAAGGGGCATTAATTTTTTTTAAATAAAAACATTGTATATGATAATGGATAATTAACAAGATGGCTAAACTGTTATCAAGTTAGAAGTATTTTGGACTATGTACCCTTCAGGGTGTGTTCAAAAAATTTCGAGTTGGCAATGATTGGTGTTTTGTGATTGTTTATAATCATGCAAGGGATTTCTTAATTAGGAGTGAAAAAAATGACAGAGGTACAATCAATACTATTTTTAGCAGGCTCAATATTAATGGGTTTAGGTGCGTTAGGTGCTGCGGTAGGAATTGGCATTTTGGGTGCCAGATTTCTAGAGGGCGCGGCACGTCAGCCAGAGCTTATTCCAATGCTTAGAACGCAAATGTTCATTGTCATGGGCTTGGTTGACGCGGTTCCAATGATTGCGGTAGGTATTTCGATGTATATCCTATTCGCAGTAGCAGGTTAAATTGACAAATATTTAAAGCGAGGTTTAGACTGATGAACATTAACTTAACAATGATTGGGCAATTAATCATGTTTGCTATGTTTACATGGTTTTGCATGAAGTTTGTCTGGCCACCAATTGTTGTTGCTATGGAAGAACGCAAAAAGCGTATTGAAAGTGGTTTAGCTGCAGCTCAACGTGGATTGTTAGAACACAAAGAGGCGCAACAACAAGCACAAGAAATTATTGAAAAGTCTAAAAGCCAAGCATCTGAAATCATTGCTAACGCAAACAAACAAGCATCGATTGTTGTTGAGGACGCTAAGGGTATTGCATTGCAAGAAGCGCAGCGTATTAAAACGCAAGCTCAAGGAGAAATTGAGCAAGAGCTTCAGAAAGCTCGCAATGAATTAAAAAATCAGGTATCCAATTTGGTAATGCAAGGCGTGAACGCTGTTTTAGACAAGGAAGTAAGCGCAAAAACACACAAAAGCCTGTTGAAAGAATTGTCGCAAGCATTATAAGGGATTTAACAAGTGGAACTAACAACGATCGCTAAACCTTACGCCAACGCAGTTTTTAAGATTGCAGAACAGAGCAATACTCTTGCGCAATGGAGGGTTGTTTTAGAAGTTGGAGCGTCTATTGCAAACGATGTAACGATGAGTTTGTTTGTTGCGTCTCCTAACATAACTAAAAACGACAAGTTGAAAGCACTTAATGCTGTTTTTGCTTCGGTCTTGGACAGAAAGTTAAACAAGCAGGAAAGTGTCTTTGTTAGTTTATTGTTGGACAATGGGCGTATCAACGCGTTACCAAGCATTTTAGGGTTGTTCGACGAGATGTCTAATTTAAGCAGTGACGCTAAAACATTTCATGTCATCAGTGCTTATGAGCTAAGCGAAACAGAAAAGAAAAATATCGTTGAAAGTTTGTCTGACAAATTTAAAACAACAGTTAGCATTGATACTAAAATAGATACAAATTTAGTCGGCGGTGTAGTAGTCAAAGAAGGTGATAAAGTAATTGATTTGTCGATCAAGGCTCGTGTAGATGCTCTTGGTTCCCAATTGTCAGTTGCATATTAATTTGTAAATAATTGAAGAGGGATAGTTATGCAATTAAACGCGAGCGAAATTAGTGATTTAATTAAAAAACAAATAGAAGGTTTTGATTTCGTGGCACATGCACGTACAGAAGGTACGGTAATTAGCGTCAGTGATGGCATTGTCCGTATTCATGGTTTAGACGATGTTCAGTTTGGCGAGATGCTTGAGTTTCCTAATAATACATTCGGCATGGCACTTAACTTAGAGCAAGATTCGGTCGGTGCGGTTGTGTTAGGTGATTACTTGCATATTTCTGAAGGTGATGTAGTTAAATGCACTAACCGTTTAATGGAGGTACCTGTCGGGGAGGCAATGATGGGTCGTGTTGTTAGTCCACTAGGCAAACCAATTGATGGTAAAGGTGATATTGACAGCAAAAGTTCACGCCCCTTGGAAGTTGTTGCGCCAGGTGTTATCGACCGCCAATCAGTCAGTCAACCTGTCCAAACAGGAGTCAAAGCAATTGATGCAATGGTGCCTATTGGGCGCGGTCAGCGCGAACTAATCATTGGTGACAGGCAAACGGGCAAAACTGCATTCGCTGTTGATGCAATTATTAACCAAAGAAATACAGATGTTAAATGTGTTTATGTTGCAATTGGACAAAAAGATTCTTCAGTTGCGGCTGTTGTTCGCAAACTAGAAGAACACAATGCACTGGCAAACACAGTGATTGTTTCGGCAGGTGCTGCTGATTCGCCAGCGTTGCAATATATTGCGCCTTATGCGGGTTGTGCGATGGGAGAATATTTCCGCGATCGCGGTGAAGATGCACTCATAGTTTACGATGATTTAACCAAGCAAGCATGGGCCTATCGTGAAGTGTCATTATTGCTCAGGCGTCCACCAGGTCGTGAAGCTTACCCAGGTGATGTGTTCTACTTGCACTCACGCTTACTTGAGCGTGCGTCACGCGTTAATGCAGATTATGTTGAACGGTTTACTAACGGTGAAGTTAAAGGCAAGACAGGTTCGTTAACCGCATTACCGATTATTGAGACACAAGGGGGTGATGTATCGGCGTTTGTGCCGACTAATGTAATCTCTATTACCGATGGTCAAATTTTCTTAGAAACCGACTTATTCAACTCTGGTATTCGCCCAGCGATTAATGCTGGATTGTCTGTTTCTCGAGTAGGTGGTGCGGCACAAACCAATATCATTAAAAAACTAGGTGGTGGCATTCGTTTAGATCTTGCGCAGTATCGTGAGTTAGCGGCGTTTGCACAATTCGCATCAGACCTTGATGCGGACACGAAGGCACAAATTGATCGTGGTCAACGCGTTACGGAGTTGATGAAGCAAAAACAGTATTCGCCGTTATCAGTCGCTGAAATGGCGACATCGCTTTTTGCTGCTAACTCAGGCGCATTAGATGACATTGAGGTAAACAAAGTGGTTGATTTTGAGATGGCATTGATTGCTTATATGAATGCAAATCAAACATCATTGATGGACAAAATCAATGAGAGTGGGGATTACAATGATAGCATTGCTAGCGAATTACAAGGAGCAATTGACGATTTTAAAACAAACCATACTTGGTAGAGATGGGATAGGCAATGGCAGGCGGAAAGGAAATTAGAACACAGATTTCAAGTATTAAGAATACTCAGAAAATCACATCAGCCATGGAAATGGTAGCGGCTTCTAAGATGAAAAAAGCACAAGATAGAATGATGGCATCACGCCCTTATTCTGAAAAGATTGCAAATGTGATTGGTCATTTGACTCACGCACACTCAGAGTTTGAACACCCTTATATGAAAGCATCAAGTAATGTTAAGTGCGTTGGCATTATTGTTGTTTCTAGCGACAGAGGCTTGTGCGGTGGACTAAATACTAATCTATTTAGAACTTTATTGAAAACAATTTCCAACTATCAAGCACAAGGCGTTACTGTTGAGCTTTGTACGATTGGAAAAAAAGCCACATCATTTTTCAAAAACACTGGTTTAAACATTAAATCCGTATTAACGGATTTAGGTGATACACCACAATTTGATGATATGTTAGGCGCAATTAAAGTAATGCTAGATGCCTATGATAATGGTGAGATTCAACAGTTGTCCGTGGCTTATAACCGATTTAAAAACACAATGACACAGGTGCCAACGGTATCACAATTAGTGCCAATGATTGCCAGCAAAGTAGAAAGTATGGATTATCATTGGGATTATATCTATGAACCAGATGCCCAAGAAGCGCTAAGCGCATTGTTAGTGCGCTATATTGAAGCTTTAGTTTACCAAGGCTTGGTTGAAAACATAGCTTGCGAGCAATCTTCTCGCATGATTGCAATGAAGAGTGCAACTGATAATGCGGGTGATATGGTAAAAGATTTAGAATTAGTTTACAACAAGGCTAGGCAAGCAGCGATTACTCAAGAGATATCTGAAATTGTGGGTGGTGCTGCTGCGGTATAAAAATAGTTTAACCTAGATAAATTTAATGGTAAGAATTTAAAAAAGAGAAAAAACAAAATGAGTAACGGAAAAATTACACAAATTATCGGCGCAGTTATTGACGTTGAATTTCCAGAAAACGCGATTCCAAATATTTATAACGCCCTAACAGTTGTTAAAACGGGATTGGTACTAGAGGTGCAACAACAACTCGGTGATAACGTGGTTCGCGCTATTGCAATGGGCAGTTCAGAAGGGCTAAAAAGAGGTCTGGAGGTTTCTAACACGGGGGCATCAATTAAAGTTCCCGTGGGTACTAAGACGCTTGGGCGCATTATGAATGTATTAGGTGAGCCTATTGACAATGCTGGCGATATCGGTCAAGAGGATGATTGGGAGATTCACCGTATTGCACCTGCTTATGATGAATTATCTCCAGCAACCGAGTTATTAGAGACAGGCATTAAGGTGATTGACTTGATTTGTCCGTTTGCTAAAGGCGGTAAAGTTGGTTTATTCGGTGGTGCAGGAGTTGGAAAAACGGTCAACATGATGGAATTGATTCGTAATATTGCGATTGAGCATTCGGGTTACTCTGTGTTTGCGGGCGTTGGTGAGCGTACCCGTGAAGGTAATGACTTCTATCACGAAATGAAAGAATCCAATGTATTAGACAAGGTGTCTCTTGTCTACGGTCAGATGAACGAGCCGCCAGGAAATAGGTTGCGTGTTGCTTTAACAGGTTTAACCATGGCTGAATACTTCCGTGATGAGGGTCGTGATGTGTTATTGTTTATTGATAATATTTATCGTTACACATTAGCGGGAACTGAAGTATCAGCATTACTGGGTCGTATGCCTTCAGCAGTAGGTTACCAACCGACACTTGCCTCAGAAATGGGTGCGTTGCAAGAGCGTATTACCTCAACCAAGAAAGGCTCAATCACTTCAATTCAAGCGGTGTATGTGCCTGCAGATGACTTGACAGATCCATCTCCAGCAACAACCTTTGCTCACTTAGATGCGACCGTAGTGTTATCACGTCAAGTAGCAGAATTAGGCGTTTATCCTGCAGTAGACCCACTGGATTCTACCTCACGCCAACTAGACCCGCTTATCGTTGGCGAAGAACACTATAATGTTGCACGTGGCGTGCAGGGCGTGTTACAGCGCTATAAAGAGCTTAAAGATATTATTGCGATCTTGGGTATGGACGAATTATCTGAAGAAGACAAACAGGCCGTATCTCGTGCTCGTAAAATTCAGCGCTTTTTGTCTCAGCCGTTTTTCGTGGCAGAAGTTTTCACAGGTGCGTCTGGTAAATATGTGTCTTTGAAAGATACTATTGCTGGATTCAAAGCGATTCTTGATGGTGAGATGGACGACTTGCCAGAACAAGCATTCTATATGATGGGTTCCATTGATGAAGTTCGTGAAAAAGCTGCGGAAACCTCCGCACAGAAAGCATAATGTCAGTCATGCATGTTGATATTGTAAGTGCTACCGAATCACTTTATTCGGGTGAAGCAAAGTGTGTGTTTGCTCCTGCTACTATGGGGGAGATTGGTGTTTATCCAAAACATGTTGCGTTATTATCAACTTTAAAACCTGGTGAAGTTCGTGTTGAAACTGAAAAAGGCTTTGAGTCTATTTATGTCTCTGGTGGCATCGTAGAAGTACAACCTAATGTGGTTACTATTTTTTCTGACACCGCAATTAGGGCAAGTGATTTAGACGAAGCCAAAGCTTTAGAAGCCAAGCAACGCGCAGAGGCAGCTATGGAAGATGCGACTGAGAGTCAAGATATTTCGACCACTCAAGCAGCTTTGGCTGAATCAATGGCACAATTACAGATGATTAGCAAAATGCGTGGCAAGAAAATCTAAACGCAGATTTGAGTAAAATTTAAAATTTTGCCATTTTTCACCAAAACACCTTCTTTTTGCAGGCGTTCTATTTTCATCGATATGTCTTCTTTGAAACCACCAATATCACCATTTGAATTAACTACGCGATGGCATGGCACTTTTGGGTGCAAAGGGGTTTTGACTCATAGCCAAACCAACAGCACGATAGGCTTTTGGGCGATTAATCAATTTTGCTAAACCCGCATAGGTAATTACCTGTCCAGCAGGAACATTATTTTTTAATGCGTGATAGCAAAGTCTTTGAAAATCAGTCAAGTTAGTTATCTTAGAAAAGGTTTCATTGCATCGTCAAACTTATCCTGTGCTTTAAGGATAAAGTCACACACTTCACGCACCGCCCCATGACCGCCTATTTTTTTGGTGGTGAAATCTGAGCGTTGTTTAACTAAATCGTGTGCATTAGCAACGGTAACCGAAAAACCAACTTTAGTCATTACTGGTAAATCAACAACATCATCACCCATATAAGCTGTCTCATTAGTGCTCAAATTAAGTTTTTGTAGCAAGTCGTTAAAAGCCACAAGTTTATCGGATTGCCCTTGATAAAAATGTTTAATACCGAGATTTTTCATGCGGTGTGCCACTGTTTTTGAGTCTCTAGCGGTAATCACAGCCATTTCAATGCCATTGTCTTTGAGCATTTTCATGCCGTGTCCATCTAATGAATTAAAACGCTTAATTTCTGTGCCTTCTGCAGTAAAGTATAATCCGCCATCGGTCAAAACACCATCTACATCAAAAATAATCAACTTAATTTTTTTTGCCAATTCTATTATTTCCATCATTTTATTTTGCTCCAATCAAAACTATCAAATGGGTCGGTTTTTCTACCTGAGGCAATATTGCTATGTCCAACAACATGGGTTATGTGATAATGTGATTTTAATTGTTTTAGTGCTATTTTTAAGGTTTGGTATTGCTTGGCTTCATAAGCAATGTCATCGCTTCCTTCTACCTCTATACCAATAGAAAAGTCATTGCAATTTTCGCGTCCTGCAAAATTTGACCTACCAGCATGCCATGCGCGCTTGTCAAATGGGACAAATTGAATTACCTCACCATCGCGCTTGATAAATAAATGCGCAGATACCTTAGTGTCAATTAAAGTTTGAAAATAAGGATGTTCGTTAACATCTAGTGTATTGGTAAAAAATTGTTCAACATAGTTGTTGCCAAATTTTTTTGGTGGCAAAGAGATGCTGTGAATAACCACTAAAGAAATCTCGTTATTAGGACGCTCATTGTAATTTGGTGAGCAAACCTGTTTAGCAAAAGTAAGTCTATGGTTGTTAATCATGTGCTAAATTATAACAAATTTAGTGCTCTTGTAACCCTGTTAGTATAACGCCCCCTTAATAATAAGCGCGGTTTGCTAGGGTGGTCGACAAACATCGAACGATTGTGTAATACATTGTTGCAAATCAACCCTTGATTAGCATTCATCAAGTGTTCAAAATGATATGGGGTTTTGGTTTTTAACAAATCGTCTAATAAGGCAAGTGCTTGCTGAAGTTCTGTTGAGTTTAAAAACTCAATGTTTTTTTTGCGTTGCGTGTAACGCATACAAAGCGTGTTGTCAATCTCGTCAATGAAAAAAATTGGTCCCACAGATTTAGCACGTCTCACTTTTCCATTAACTTTATGTTCTGGAATACTCATCGCTTGTGGGTGACTAAGCACTTCAACCACATCTTGATTCTCCTCTCTTAACAATAAATAAACCATTTGTGGATCAATCCACTGGTTAACGCCCCCTGTGACACTTGGTGCAATACAAAACAGTGAGAAAGCGCGCACTCGATTTTCAATTGCATTGTAATAACCATCTGTGTGCCAGCCAAGGGCTTTATTGGTATAAGTAATAAACCCTAATTGCCCTATCTTATTACTTTTGGTGACATACGCTAATCCATTGTTTTGTGCATACAGGTGTTGATCATAGTCAACCAAACCCATTTGATGATTAATTTGTATAATTGCTTGCTCGTAATCTTTTTGTGCTTTGATTGCGAATAAAGCAAAGTTGTTATATTCACAAAGTCGCTGAATTGCTGTTTTTTCGGCTATAGTTAGCGCAAATGGGTTGGCAATCTCGACCATACATAAATTAATGTCATCAACCACATTAGCAAGTTTTTTATCACGCCAGCACTTGTAATTATCCGAATTATCTAATATGCTCATAGTTTAATTATAATCTAACTTAACAAATAAATCTTATCACTTGTTTTTAGTTGTTGATTTGCGCTTTGGTTGCGAATAATAAATTGGCAAGGTTCGCACTATCTTAAATGAGGTTATTAGGAGCAAAATCAGTATAGATACTCAGGATGCTATTGGTGGATTAGAGTGCATCATATTTTTGTAATGCTATTAGTAAATCTTGCATATCTTTTGGTAATGGCGATTTCCATGACATTTTTTCACTTGTTTTTGGGTGCGTTAAGGTTAATTTTTTGGCATGTAACGCTTGACGTTTGAAGGTTTTAAGTGCGATTTTGAGTCTTTCGTTAGCTTTTTTTGGAAAACGTATCTTACCCCCATACATTGTATCAGCGATCAACGGATAACCAATATGCGACATATGTAGGCGAATTTGGTGAGTGCGTCCCGTTTCTAAAATGACCTTGATATGCGTATGATGGGCAAATCGATTAATTATTCGATAATGGGTAATAGCATTTTTACCTGTTTCACTAACCGCTTGTTTAACGCGGCTTCTAGAATCACGCCCAATAGGCGCATCAATGCTACCGCCTGAAATCATATGTCCATAGACAATTGCACTATATTCCCTAGAAATTTTGTGTGTTTGTAATTGCTGAACCAACTTTTTTTGTGCAATAGCACTACGTGCTACTACCATCAAACCAGAGGTATTTTTGTCTAGTCTGTGGACAATTCCCGCTCTATCAAGTTTAGAAAGTGTTGAATCGTAATATAGTAATGCGTTTGCTAATGTGGCATTCCAATTGCCATTGCCCGGATGTGTTACTAGGGCGATCGGTTTATTGATAACAATAATATCATTATCTTCATAAACAACTTCTATAGCAATATTCTCCGCTACCCAAGCATTAGTTTTTTCTTGTTGAATTGCCAACCTAACAATTTCACCACCTGATACTTTATTCTTAGGTTTAAATCTGTTACCATCAATAGAAGCATTGCCCGATTTTACCCAAGCACTAATTCTAGAGCGTGAATAATCAGGCAACATCATTGCTATTGCGCTGTCAATGCGTTTGCCGATAAGTCTATCTGGAATGACTATATTTAAAATCATAAGTACTACTTTGACAGCTAATGTTAATCATAGGGCAATTCCTCAAGATTGAGTATTTTGGAAATTTAACAAACAAAAATATAATTACCAGTATTTCTTGTTTTAAGAAGCAAATCGCTAATTTTTTGATTGCTTAATATGTGGTTTATACGTAGTTGGTAGAATTTATCAATTAAACGTTATACAAAGATGCGACAATTTGGCGTCCCGTAGGAGATTTGAACTCTCTGTTTTCAGGATGAAATCCTGATGTCCTTGGCCAACTAGACGAACGGGACAGGCAACATTTTATAAGATTATAAACTTTTAGGCAGAAAAAATGGCATAGTTTAAGCCAAGATATTCAATTTAGTCTTTAGAACAATGTTATTGAAATATTGTGAGAATATTTGTATTAAAAATTAAATCAAATTAAGAATTTTTACTGTTCTTGCTGTAATTTTATTGATAAAAATTACCTCTACACTGTCCTAATAGTGACAACAAAATTGATGCTTGCAAATACAAGCAACTTAAGCACATGGTGGTTCGTAATTTGTGTTGCCTTTAAGTATTTT
>CALFDA010000061.1 GCA_937950605.1 uncultured PS1 clade bacterium
TTGGATTAGTATTATTTATCATATTGGATTAGTATTATTTATCATGAGTATTTTCTCCTATATTATTAAAAGCTCTAACACCTTTAAGTTTTAGAGATGGCACTCACTCTATTGTGAGTGATTGTTAGGTTGGGGTTGTTGTAGCTCATCGATGATGGATATATGTTAAAACTTGGAATAGTTGCTTTTGAACACGAGTTAAAAATTTTACAACCTACGGTAAACAATATAGCGTATTTAAGAAAGAGAAATAACAGGGAGATAAAGCAAATGAATATATACATCAAATGACTAAAAATTGTCAATAAGTCGGTGCAAAACACCAAGTATTTTTGCTTAAAATACACCTAGTTGGTTTTTTGATAAAAATATATCCAAAGAACTAATACCAGCACTTGTTGGTTTGTCTGGTTTTTACATTATTTCGGGTTAGGTAAATACATTTCGCAATGGCACTGGCATTATTTGATTTGGACAAAACCCTATTAGGTGGCGATAGTGATTTTTTATGGGGTGAGTTTTTAAGTGAAATTGGTGCTGTTGATATTAACGAATATCAAAAGAAAAACCAAGCATTTTTTGATGATTATGACAAGGGTAAATTAGACATTAATAAATATTTAGAGTTTTGCCTCACCCCCTTAGCAAATCATTCTATCAAACAATTAAAAGTTTGGCATCGGCAGTTTATGCTAGAAAAAATCCAACCCATTCTGCTAGAAAAAGCACAAAAAGTAATAGATTTACATAAAAAAAGAGGTGATAAGGTTATAGTTATTACCGCTACTAATTCTTTTGTTGCACGTCCAATCGCACAGGCTTATGGTATTGATGAATTATTAGCCACAGAGCCTGAGATACTTAATGGCAAATTTAGCGGAAAAGTATCGGGCGAAGCGTGTTTTCAAATTGGCAAAATTCATAGAGCGCAACAATGGTGTGAAAATAATAACGAAACTTTAGAAAACGCTTATTTTTACTCTGATTCGCACAATGATTTGCCTTTATTGGAATTAGTAGATAATCCAGTTGTTGTACATGGTGATGAAATGCTTAAAGCAATTGCCAAACAGCGAAATTGGTTAAGTTTGGATTGGACATAAAAATCCTCTTTCAGAAGTTGGACCAAAACAACCTATAGCTCCTTTCCTAAAAACTCCAAGCAAAATACTGTAAAGATTTTGTCCTCTATTATTAAAAGGGTCTTGACTAGTTAAGCACTCGATTTCTTATCTCTTTTAACAAAATCGCATAGAGATTTTGTCCTCTATTATTAAACCTAAATTCACATTCTTATAAGATGTAATTCAAAGTTGTTCTTATGCATTCCTTTAAACTCTACAAGTCTTGTTTTTGGTATAGCCTCCAACAAGACTCAATACCATTGATATATAAACTTCCTCGAGCAAATGCATTGTTGCCATGACTTTGTCTAACTGTTATGTTTTTTTTTGCCTCAATGTGTAATTCTTATGTTAATAGCCATTAAATATTTGTTGATTGTTTTGTCAAGTGAAGGATTTGAGTTGCACTCAAATCCTTAGAAAAACGACAAAATTATCTGTCTAAATCTCTTCTCATAAACATGCGTATGTTGGACATACTTGTTTTTATCAACATAACATACTTTGCTGTGTTTTTGTGATTCTGGGGTTGTTTTGAGTCTTAAATCGCACTGATATTATGCAAACAAAAATTATGCAAAGGGTTCTTATTAAGTTTTGGAAGTTGCGAAATACTAATATCTGCCTTGAACCAAAATCTATTTTGCAACAGTTAAAACGGGAAGAATAATATCAAACTAATGTTTGAAATGACGCATCATAGTAAATACCATCGCAATCTCGTGTTCATTTGCAGCAGTTATAACTTCCTCATCACGCACCGAACCACCCGGCTGAATGATAGCTGTAATGCCCGCTTGTGCTGCTACATCAACGCCATCTCTAAAGGGAAAAAAAGCATCAGATGCCATTACTGAACCTGCAACTTGTAAACCTTCGTCAGTGGCTTTGATGCTAGCAATTTTTGCTGCATAGATACGCGACATTTGTCCTGCACCTATGCCAATTGTCATTTGATTTTTGGCATACACAATGGCATTTGATTTGACGGTTCTGGCAACTTTCCATGCAAATAGTAAATCTTTGATTTGCTCATCGCTTGGCTGTTTGTTGCCAACACATTTAATATCGCCTTGTGTGATAACGCCTAGGTCTTTATCCTGTACCAATAACCCGCCAGTTACGCGTTTGTAGTCAAGTGAAGGTTGCGCCACACTTAAATCGCCACATTCTAAAACACGTATATTCTGTTTGCTTGATAGTGCTGTTTTAGCGCCATCATCAATACTTGGGGCAATAATCACCTCAACAAATTGATGCTTAATAATACTTTGCGCCGTAGCTTCGTCTAAATTGCGATTAAAGGCTATAATACCGCCGAATGCTGAAGTTGGATCCGTTGCAAAAGCTTGAGCATAGGCATCAAAGATATTATTACGCACTGCTACGCCACATGGGTTGGCATGTTTGACAATTACACAAGCAGGTTCATCAAAGTTGCGCACACACTCAAGTGCAGCGTCTGCATCTGCCGTATTATTATAAGACATTGCCTTGCCTTGACATTGAATAGCCGAGGCAATACAAGATTCAACTATGTTGTTTTCAACATAAAAAGCGGCTGATTGATGTGGATTTTCGCCATAACGCATCGATTGAAACTTGGTAAATTGCAAGTTTATAGTGTGTGAAAATCCATCTGCTTGTTTGCCTAAATAATTGGCAATTGCATCATCATATTGAGCCGTATGTTCGAAAGCTTTGAGTGCTAATTTAGCACGAGTATTAAGCGTTGTGTTGCCCAAGGAGCTGATTTCATCTATTACACTTTGATAGTCCTTACTATCTACCACTACGGTAACTGACGCATGATTTTTAGCACCAGAGCGCAACATAGCAGGGCCACCAATATCAATATTTTCAATCGCATCTTCTAATGTGCAATTCTGTTTGGCAATACTTGCTTGAAACGGGTAGAGATTAACCACAACTAAGTCGATCTGATGAATGCCATGTTTTGTCATAACATCTTCATCAAATCCGCGACGCGCAAGAATGCCGCCATGAATTTTTGGATTAAGTGTCTTAACCCGACCTGCCATTATCTCAGGAAAATCTGTGTAATCTGACACTTCAACGACTGGAACATTATTATCAGATAAAAATTTTGCTGTGCCACCTGTGGAAATAATTTCTATATCTTTGCTGGCTAAAAATTGTGCTAATTTAAGCACGCCTGTTTTATCAGAAACACTAACAAGTGCACGTTTTATCATAGTTTGTAAAGTTTGATTTTTTTGCTTAAAGTGGCACGATTTATGCCTAGAATCCTAGCAGCCTCACTTTGATTTTTTGCAACCATGTCTAAAACAAATTTAATGGTAATAACCTCGCTTTCTTGTATTACCATTTTCAGCACACTAGAAGCTTGTTCGCCATTTAGTTGCTCAAAATAGTAACGCAGTTTTGTATTGATACAGCTTGGTAAATCAGTCGAACTCATTAATGCAATCTTTAAAACATTGATATTGTTTTTTGGAGATGCTAATTTTACTAATTTTTGCAAAGCAGTTTAGAGGTTTATTTTTAAAATGTTGCAAATACCAAAGAATGTGTTTTCTAGCAATACGCACACCAAGCCAATCCCCATAAAATTGATAAATTTGTTGAATATGATGCAGTGCAATTTGCTTTTTTAATGCAAACGCAATAGGCTTAATGGGCTGATTCATTTTGAGATAGTAATCAATCTCTTTTATAATCCAAGGATTGCCTTGAGTGGCTCTACCAATCATTACGCCACTTGCATTGGTATTATCTAGCACTCGCTTAGCCTTTTTAGCAGAGGTAATATCGCCATTCGCAATAACTGGTATTTCAACTTGCGAGACCACTTCGGCAATAGTGTCATATTCTGCCTTGACCTGATATTTGTCTGCTTTAGTTCTGCCATGTATGCTCAACATTTTTACACCCATATCTTGGGCGATTTGTGCAATCTTTGGTGCATTTTTATTGTTTTTATCCCAACCTGTGCGTATTTTTAAAGTAACGGGCACACTAACACTTTTGACCACAGCATTTAGAATATCCTTAACCAAAATTTCATTTTGCATTAATGCTGAACCCGCAGCTTTGTTGCAAACTTTTTTAGCGGGACAGCCCATATTAATATCAACAATATCGGCGCCATACTCAACGGCTTTTTGTGCAGACAAACTTAACTCTTTAGCCTCTGATCCAGCAATTTGAATACTAATAGGTGCTAATTCACCCTTAAAATCTAGCCGATGTTGAGATTTTTTGGTGTTTAATAAATGCTTTTGTATCAACACCATTTCAGAGGTAGTCAGCGCTGCACCTTGGGTACGACACAACATCCTAAACGGCTTATCACTAACGCCCGCCATCGGTGCTAACAAAACTTGGGATTGAAGTCGGTGTGAACCGATTTGAATCATTGCTTGCGTATTTTCTCTCTTAGTCGGCGTTGCTTGAGTTTAGAGAGATATTCAATAAATAAGATTCCTTGCAAATGATCTAGTTCATGTTGAATACACACTGCAAGTAAATTGTTTGCCTCTAATGTAAAAGCTTTGCCATTTTCGTCTAATGCCTCAACAACAATGTGATTAAAGCGTTCAACATCTGCATAATAATCGGGTACGGACAAACATCCTTCGGTATTAATTCCTCTGCCTGATTTTTTGGTAATAACAGGATTGATGAAACACAAAGGATTTTTTTTATTAGGTGATTTTTTATCTTGGGTCTTGCGATTTTTTAATATTAACTGGTAGTTTTCGAATGAGTTTGGCACGTCCATAACCACCACTTGCAGATGCTGATTAATTTGCGTAGCAGCTAAACCGATGCCATTCGAGTCATACATTGTTTCAAACATATCTCTAACCAAGGTTTTAATGGTGTCGTCCACCGCCTCGACTTTCAATGCCCTAGTGCGTAGCCTATCATCTGGGAATTTTAAAATAGGAAGTATCACGATTTTAATTTTACCAAAGTGTTTTCAATGCAATTAGAGGGTTTTGGGTAGTCTTCATTGTAGTGCAAACCACGACTTTCTGTTCTTGAAATAGCAGATTCAACTGTAATTTGTGCAACGGTAATAAGGTTTCTTAACTCAATCAAATCGCTTGAAACCAAGTAAAGATGATAGTATTTATTTACTTCATTTTGTATCTGCGTGAGATGCGTTTGCGCCGTATGTAAGCATTTATTGTTACGCACAATGCCAACAGAATCCCACATAATATGCTTTATTTCATCACGCAGTTGTGGGATTATGATTTTTTCCTTAGATGGGCTGGCTTTAGAGGCATCCCAGTCCCGAAAATTTGGGTAATCTAGTTGGGGCATTTGTTGATTGATATGGTGCGCACAGGCTTTAGCAAATACCACACACTCTAATAGCGAATTGCTTGCCATGCGATTAGCGCCATGCACGCCAGTATGTGCCGCCTCGCCAATCGCATATAGATTATCTATATTGGTTTGTGCATCAAGATTAGTTTGCACGCCACCACAAGTATAATGCGCAGCAGGCACCACAGGAATTGGCTGTTGGTAGATATTAATGCCAAAGGAGGCACATTTTTTATCAATGGTCGGAAAATGCTGACGTATCCAATACTTATTTTTAAAAGATATATCTAAATACACACAATCGAAATCATTAGCTTTCATTTCTGAATCAATCGCCCTAGCAACAATATCACGTGTAGCTAGTTCGCCACGTTCGTCATATTTATGCATAAATTCCTCGCCATTTGGCAAGATGAGTTTTGCACCTTCGCCACGCAAAGCCTCAGAAATTAAAAAGGATTTTGCATGCGGGTGATAAAGACAAGTTGGGTGAAACTGAGTAAATTCCATATTAACAATATTACAATGTGCACGATACGCCATAGCAATACCATCACCCGTTGAAGTGTCTGGATTAGAGGTATATAGATAAGTTTTGGAAGCACCCCCTGTGGCGATAACTGTCTGCTGCGTAATAAAACTTTCAACTTCATTACTAGATTTGTTCAAAATATAAGCACCATAACATTGTTTGTTTTTTATCAACAAATCAATCGCAATAAAATTTTCAAACAATGTGATATTTTTTCTTGCTTTAACACTATTAAGCAAATTTGTTTGAATGGATTGCCCTGTTTTATCCGCCACATGTGCTACGCGTCTGTTACTATGGCCGCCTTCGGTAGTTAGATGATACTGCGCGCCTGATTTGGTAAATAATACGCCCGTATTTTCTAAAGATGCAATCGCATTAGGTGCGTTTTCAACCATAAAACGAACCGCCTTTTCATCACATAAATCAACGCCTATTATCAAAGTATCGGCAATATGTGATTCAAAATTATCCATATCATCAAGCACCGCAGATATGCCACCTTGCGCGTAATAGGAACTCCCTTCTAAGAGTTTGTCTTTAGCGATTAGCGCGATTGATAAATCTTTAGATAATTGCAGTGCATTCATCAGCCCCGCAATACCTGCGCCGACAATTAAAACATCAAAATGGTGTTGTATTGGCATTATTAAATCAAAATCAAATCAAACACAGTTGCCTAGATTTTTGGTTTAAAGATTAAAATCAACTTTGGCAACAAGGTTAAGTTCGCTAGTAATGCACTGAGCATAGCAATAGCGGTAAATATGCCAAAATAGATGCTTGGAATAAAATTAGATAAAGCCAAAATTAAAAAACCCAAGGTTACTGTAATAGAGGTATAAAACATCGCCAAACCAATTGAATTATGCGAACGATACATTGTCGCTAAATAGTCATAGTCTTTGGCAAATTCAACTTTAAAACGATGAATATAATGAATGGCATTATCCACCCCAATGCCAATTGCAATAGCAGAAATTGTAATAGTCATTAAGTCAAGCGGGATACCTGTCCATCCCATAATGCCCAAAATAAACAGTGAAGGCAATGTGTTAGGAATAATCGCTAAAACCGACAAACCAAATGATTTAAAAACCAATAAAAACATCACAAAAATCATCGCAAAAACCGCCAAAATAGTTTTAATTTGCGAATTAAATAAACTTTGCAGCATATTGTTATACAGCACCAACATTCCTGTAATATGGAAACTATCTTCTTTAAAACCGACATCTTGAGCAATATAGTGCTTGATTTTTTCAATCAGTTCCGCACGCTTGAGCTCTTTATTAGTTTCACGAACACGAACAACCAATCGTAGTTGTCCGCTATCTTCGGACACATAAGGGTCTAATACTTGTTTTTTAGCAATCCCTGAAATCTGAGATTTAATAATGTTTAAAAAAAAGCCACTTGGTGCTTGGTTATCATTTGCACTTGTTAATATTTGCATCAAAGTGTCAATTGAAAGCACTTTCCCTGTTTCATCTAAACCGTCTAAATATTGATGAATTTTGTGTATATCAGCGCGCAAATCTTCATCATACCAATAATCTTGTGCCAAATCATCAAAGACAATTTCGAGTGGAATAGTGCCACCAAGTTTTTCGTCAATTAGGGTTAAGCCTTGATTGATTTCAGTGCTTTTTTTAAAATAATCAATAAAACGATTTTCAACACTAAGTTGGCTAATACCTGCAGCAGACAGTCCAACGAATAACGCGATAGCCACTAATAGATGATTGCCAAATCTTGCGCTAAATTTAGCCAAACTATGGGTAAACCCCAGTTTAGTATTAAATTTTGCTACCCGTGCTTTTGGCAAAAAGCGCATTACAATTGGAAAAGCAATAAATGACATCACCAAGGCAATGGCAACGCCAATAGACATCATCAAACCAAAGTCAATCACTGGTCTGATACCGCTAATTAATAAAGAACCAAAGGCAACAAAAGTTGTAAGTGTGGTAAACAAACAAGGTTTAAGCATTTGCGACAAGGTGTTTTTAATCAGCATGTGGTATTCCAAATCAGGATTATTTGTTGCAAGTTCGCGATAGCGTACAACCAAATGAATGGTTACCGAGAGTGTCATTACCAATAGCAATGAAAAGAAATTAGAAGAAATAACCGTTACCTTCCAGCCTAAAAATGCCAAGATACCAGTCATCATAAGTGCGCCCATAATACTTATACCGATCGGCATTAACACCCAGCGCATGCCTTTGAATATAATGGCTAAAATCAAAGCCATTAGCATTACAACTGCCAAACTAAAAATCAACAAGTCGTTACTAATATAATTAATAATATCAGTAGTAATCATTGGCAATCCACCTAAAAACAGGCTTGCTTCATCACGGTATTTATCAATCGTTGTGCGGATTTGTGCAATCGTCTTGGTTTGCACATCGCTTTGCACCGAGGCATCTTGCAAAACTTGTTTTTCAAGGTGTTTTAATTGTGTCAATTCGGCTTTAGAAAGCTTATTTTTGGTTTTTTGCAGGCGCATTTTATCGCGCATTTGGCGTCGGTTCTCAAACTCTTGGTTGCCCCTTAATTTAACCAAAATTGCGCTGGTTTTTCCGTCTTTACTGACTAAATTATCGCCATATAAAGGGGAAGTTTTGAGCTCTTGGATAGCTAGTGCAAGATCGGCATTACCTTTACCAATAAATACATTTTTATCAGCTAAATCGGCAAGTGATAATGGCGGAGATTGAAACAATGGCACATCTAAAATCGTGGTAACCGATTTAACTTGCTTGATATTTTGCAAATCCTGTTTAAATCTTGATAAATGTTGCAGTTGTTTTGGGGCGAGTAAGTTATGCTTAACTTGATAACTAATGATTAAATAGTCATCAGTGCCATAATTTTTTTTAATACTTTGATAATAACGCAAACTACTATCACCCTCCAAAACCAAAGAATCTGCAGAAGCATCTAATTGAAAATTAGGAATGTGATAGAAAAAAAACCCTGCAACAACTAGCAACAGGGCTGAACCTAATACATATTTTTTTATAATAAGGTTAAAAAATGCATCCATCATCTAAAGTGCTTATGGACTTTCGTATATGAATGATTAGCAAAATAATAGGCTTGAATAAAAATGCCGAGTGGATACGAAGCGGTATTTTGATGATTATTCATAATTTATGCAAAAATCCGCTCGGTCGAGAATTTATTAAAATTCAAATCTTGTTGTCACCTCTAATCCTTGCATTGTGTCTAGTTGTGTCTCAAATAGTGACCGAACTTCCCACTCGTGTTTACTAAGTCGGGTAATTAGTTTGGCACTCATTACACTACCTTGACCTTCTATCGCAAAAATCCGCCCCTCAATATTGAGCAAATTAAGATATTGCTTGGTAATTTTTGGCATTGCACTGCCTATAATCACCACATCAAAAGAACCATTTGCATACCAACCTTTAGAAGCATCGCCCACTTTAAGACTAACATTATCAATATTAAGTGCGGATAATTTTTCCTTAGCGTTATTGCTTAGTGCTTCATCAATTTCAATACTGACAACAGATTTACAAAGTTTTGCCACCACAGCGGTCAAATAGCCACTACCTGTGCCTATTTCTAATACGCTTTCATTACTCTTGATATTTAGCGCATCGAGTAACCTGCCTTCAATTTTAGGGCTAAACATTTTTGCCTTGTCGCTGAGTGGAATTTCTATATCGGCAAAAGCGAGATTCTTATACGTCTTGGGTACAAAAAATTCTCTAGGAATATCTCTAAGTGCATTATTGGCAACATAATCCAATCCGCCCCAAGGACGAATTTGCGAATCAATGGCATTTTGCCTTGCTTGTTGTATATTAGACATAGCATACTTTTTGTTGTTAACAAGTGTCGCTAATTTTAATATAGTTTTAAATTGTAGACGAGTTAAAAAAACATCTTTTTGTTTTTGCTAAATAATCAAAAACAGCCTTTAAAAGAGTATCACACAATGACTGACACAACCCCCTATTTAGTCCTAATTTATACAAGCGCATTTTATAATAAAGTTATTGAAATATAATTTGCGACAATAATATTGTCTAAATTGTGGGTGTTTTTGCCAAAATATAATCAAAAAATTCGCTAAAACCTACATTTTAATTATTTACAATAGCCTTTTTCAGTAACCATCACCGCCACTTCAACCCTTGAATTAAGTGAGAGTTTTTTTAAGATAGATTTTACATGTAGTTTAACGGTGCCATCTGAAATGCCTAATTTTCTAGCAATTACTTTGTTGCTATGCCCGCTAGATATTTGGCAAACCACTTCTTTTTCTCGTTTAGTAAGCGCGTCAAAAGAAGGTTCATCATCTATTAATTCGTTTCTCAGCACTTTGACTAACACATGAGTCATATCTTGCGCAACGATAATAGAGCCTGTTACTATTTCATTTAATGCATCTACTAACTCATCTGGATCCATATCTTTTAACAAATACCCGCGCGCACCATGTTTTAAACAATCACGCAAATCATTTTCGTCAGTGCTAGTGGTCAACATTACAACTGGTGTTTGCTCATTACGCCGTTTTAATATTTTTAATACTTCAAGTCCCGAGATACTTGGCATGCGTAAATCTAACAAGATAATATCTATCGGCAAATTGGGGATTTCTTCTAGACCTTGCTCAGGCGAAGATGCTGCCTTAGCACCGATTTTTCTGGACTCTAGCAATGAAACCAGCCCATTACGAAATAAGGTGTGATCATCAATAATATAAACTTTCACATGGATACCTTTAACAAAAAATGAATTTTATAACGGATTTTAAAAAATTATATACAATAGTCTTTAATTTAGGGTTTGGCATGCTAATGATTGAGCAAGGATTGCCGCCTAACATAAGTTTTAAGCCGTTTTTGAATTGGCTGGTAGAGTAATTTGCCATTCTATTAAAATATTAGGTGTAG
>CALFDA010000062.1 GCA_937950605.1 uncultured PS1 clade bacterium
CACAAAATAAACAATAAAAAGCAATGATATTGACTATTTTTTGATCAAAGTTGATTTGTATTAGACTTTTTTAATTTGCCTAAAAATAAAACTGGATTTTTAGATTTTTTATGATTGTTTTAGGGGTTATGCAGGGGTCTCACTATAGATTAAGTAAAAATAAACAATTATAGATTACGTAATACTTCGTTATAACTGCACAAAATAAAATTTAATTTTAGTTATGTTTGAAGCAATACGATAGGATTTTTCACGCATTGCAAGTGAAAATTACTCGCAAATCAAATGAGCATAACGATAAATTTTGTGAAAAAATTGAACTAAATGAAAATTTGTTTTAACGATGGCAGAGAGTTAAAAGAGATAAACAAAACACCCAAATTATCTACACTTTTCTGATAATGTGCGATAAATCCCGATAGTATCACAGATAGAGAATGCTTTGTATTTTTTAGAATTTCGGCATTAGAATGTGAACTATTTGCCAATAAACATAAGTATATTAACGTTACAAAAAACTTTTAAAGCCAAACAAAAGATTTCAATAGCACCCTAACAAGTTGTTGGAGAATAGGGGCAATATTGTCGCACCTATTTAAAAAATTTGTTGAAAGCAGATTATCAGGTGTTAGTTATTGTTTTTTCATTATCCAAATGTAAATTGTAGGAATTTATGAATGTTGTTGTATCAGATTTTTGTATCCAAAAATGATTATTTGCAAATATATTTTGCTTTTAAAAACCGCTGTAATTTCATTAGGAGTTGCAAAACATAGGTAAATTTGGCGAAGAGAGAGGGATTCGAACCCTCGGAACCATGCGGTTCACACGCTCTCCAAGCGTGCTCATTCGTCCACTCTGACATCTCTTCAAAGTGGTGGACATTTTACGTCTATTCAAGTTTAAAGTGTAATATGTTGTGGGCGGTATAGTGCTATTTACTATTTCTAAGACTCTCGGTATCATGCGTGCCTGCGGAGGGATGGCAGAGTGGCTGAATGCACTGGTCTTGAAAACCAGCAAGGGGTAATTCCCTTCTAGGGTTCAAATCCCTATCCCTCCACCATATTATTGCTATAAACAAAGGCTTTTTAAGTCTATCATCAAAAAACCACATATATTTGGCGAATACTTTAATATGTCGTTTAAATGGTTAGGGCTAAGATGTGCATAACGCATTGTCATAGTCAATGATGAATACCCTAAAATTTTTTGAAGCGTTAAAACATTGCCACCATTCATAATGAAGTGGCTAGCGAAAGTGTGCCGTAGAATATTATGGGTGCTTTGTCCTTGTATTTTTTTAATGCCAGCCCTTTTATACTCCAGCGCAAAACAATTTTTTGACGGTTTTAGTGGTAATTCTAGTTTGTCCGCTAATTTTTGATGAATGGTATGTATCGGTTTTTGCCGCTTTTAGCGTTAAACAAGCTATTTTGCCGTTTTTCAGGTGTTCAGGTTCTAGTGCTTTGGCTTCGCCCCAGCGTGTACCAAGTTAATGCAAATTAATGCACACAGGTAGGTATCTTCACATGGTTTTAATTATGCTAGTAGTTTTTTAATATCATCAGCATCAAGATAGGACAATTCACGCTCTAGTATTTTGATTGTGCGTAGTTCACTCAGTGGGTTATGACAATCAATCCTACTAAGTCGACTAAGTTTGTTGTAAATACTTGATAAATAGGTATGCCAATTGTTTGAGGTATTAGGCTTATATTTTTTTAGTTGCTTTGCTCGATAGTGGCTAAAATTTTTGGCGTTCAAATATTTAGCTGTAGGGTCGCCCAATTCTTTGGCAACAATCAAAAGCAGATTTTTACGGTTTTTACTGTCTTTGAAGTTTTACCCATGCAAGTCATACCATATGTTAATATGGCTTGAGATTCTTGTCGTGTTTTAAGTGCCTTGCGGTGGCGTTTTGCGCGTCCCTGTCTAATATCTACTGTAAACAGTGCCATTAACGTTTTTGTGTATCATAAATATACAACTATGGCTATGTTACAGGTTCTAATATAGATGAAACAACAACCAGCCAATCTTTAATTAATGAAATCTTTTGTTTTCTTTTTCTTACTTGCATAACTTCACTATCACTTATGCCAAAGTCTGATACCTTTATCATCATTTATACATAATCTAAACCTCCAAATACCTACAACCAACCAGTCGCATATCCCTTGAAATATCAAAATTAGGGTATAAATTGCTATCACTAATAGCAGTTATGCTGTTCGGTGTTTTTTACAAGCACTTGATAAATAACTCGTCATTATCAAAGACGGTAATGCCAGTGCCAGCGCTAGCATTAACATCTAAAAAATCGATAGTAGCGATATTGCCGCCTAGGTCTAGTGGAATTCTTTGTGCTTTGCATAAGATTCAGTTAGCATAATTTGGAAACGCTTTTGAAATTTTTTCTAATGTTTTTTTGCTAGGCTTTTCAATCACAGCACTTTCGTATTTCTGTATAGCCCTAGGGTTAGTTTTAATTTTCCTCCCTAACTATTCTTGAGTGAGGTTTTGTATATCTCTAAGTTTTATTATTTTTTCTGAAAATTTCATACTAAATTCATATTTCGATAAAAATTTGACATGCCTTTTAAATACGTATTGACAACAAACAGCAACAATTAAAACTACTAGATTCGAACAGATATTATGCAAATCAAAGAAATAACAGGCATTAGCCACTTTACTGTCAAGAAATATTGTCGTGAGGGGTTGTTAACTTGTCGCAAAATCAAAAACGACTGCACAGTCGTATCAGATTATAAAACTGACAAAAAAAGACACATGGACGGTCAACAGCACCAAAGCCATTGGGGAATAGAAAAATGACAAATAACTGCATAAAAATTGTAATTTTTTATTGTCAATTCTAATACATTCACAAAACCAGAAACAATAATGATACTCAGCAATAAAACAACACCAATGCCTAACGTTTGGCTAACTATAAAACTCAGCATGCAAGAAAAAGCTATCCCAATCAACATTTGGTTACCCTCTCTAAGTTCCAAGAACAATTTATCACCTAGTCTAAATTCATTACTTAGTTTAAATAAATACAAACCAACAAAACACCTTAGCAACAAGAACAAGGCTTCATATCAAAAACTAATCAACAAGTTTAAAAACTACTCTTTATGTGCAACAACCCCAACCCAACCCAACACCACCTCTAAAATCAAGACATCTGTAGCAACTAAAAATCTCAAGACATCTGTTAGATTAAATTTGCTCTAAGTTATTTCCTAAGTTTTTCTCATTCCAAATTCGCCTACCATCAAGCAAAGTG
>CALFDA010000063.1 GCA_937950605.1 uncultured PS1 clade bacterium
GAATGATGGTTTTAACAATATTCCAGAAAATGCCTTGGTGATTTTTGATTTAGAACTTTTGTCGATTGATCAATAGACAATCTCAAATAACATGTTCTTAGAGCTCGTCAATTTACTAACTCAATTTGACTCTGGTTTTAATGTTTTGCAATATTTGACGCTACGTGCTATCTTAGCAATGTTGACGGCATTATTTCTAAGTCTTGCGCTAGGACATTTGTTTATTAGTAAATTACAAGCATTACAAATTGGTCAAGTGATTCGCAAAGATGGTCCGCAATCACATTTTTCTAAGTCAGGCACTCCAACAATGGGGGGCATTTTAATTTTGTTTACCTTTATTGTTAGTGTATTGGCGTGGGGAAATTGGCATAATCATTATCTTTGGATTGTTGTTACAACAGCGTTACTATTTGGCGGTATTGGTTTTGTAGATGACTACTTAAAAATCAAGAAAAAATCTGCTGATGGATTGAGTGCAAAACAAAAATATTTAGCGCAAACGCTTGGTGCAATTATCATTATCCTATGGTTAATTAACAATCCACAACATGTCATTTCAACCAATCTTTTGCTACCTTTTTTTAAAGATTTCGTTGTACCATTAGGCATGTTTGGTTTGGCATTTTTTTCTTATTTTGTTATTGTTGGTAGTTCTAATGCTGTTAATTTAACCGATGGATTAGATGGTTTGGCTATTATGCCTGTGGTTTTGATTTTGGGTGCTTTAGCAATTTTTTCTTATATTGCTGGCAACTACAATTTTGCACAATATTTAAATATGCCCTTTATTCCATTGGCTGGTGAGATGTTTGTTGTTTGTGCAGCGCTGATTGGTTCTGGACTTGGTTTTTTATGGTTTAATACTTATCCTGCTGATGTTTTTATGGGAGATGTTGGTTCATTAGCACTTGGTGCAATTTTGGCAGTAATTGCCATTATTATTCGTCAAGAAATTTTATTGTTTATTATGAGCGGTATTTTTGTTGCTGAAACACTTTCTGTGGTTATTCAAGTTTTTTGGTATAAACGCACTAAAATGCGCGTTTTTTTAATAGCACCTTTGCACCATCATTTTGAAAAAAAAGGACTATCAGAACCAAAAATCATCATTCGTTTTTGGATAGTAACTTTAATTTTGGTATTGATTGCCTTAGCCTCGATTAAAATCCGATGAACAAACTAACAAAATGGGATAAGCGTTATTTAGATCTTGCTAAAGAGGTTTCTACTTGGTCAAAAGACCCTTCTACTAAAGTGGGTGCTGTTATTGTTGGCAATAAAAAAGAAGTGCTTTCTCAAGGTTTTAACGGTTTTCCGCGTAATATTGATGATACTAACGAGCGCTATAATGATAGAAAAACTAAATATAAATTTGTTGTGCACGCCGAAATGAATGCCATCTACAATGCTACTTATTCTGGCACTTCGTTAGATGGTGCAACACTTTATGTTTACGGTTTGCCTATTTGTTTAGAATGTGCTAAAGGCATTATTCAAGTTGGCATTAAAAGAGTTGTTGTGGAAAAATCTAAAGAGATTGATGAGTGGAACGATAGTTTTAAACTATCAAAAACCCTGTTTGATGAATCTAGCGTCGAGTTAATTATAAAATAAATGCAAAAAGAAATTTCAAAACGTCGCACTTTTGCAATTATTTCTCACCCTGACGCTGGCAAAACTACCGTTACCGAAAAATTGCTTTTATACGCGGGAGCAATCAAGACCGCTGGTAGTGTCAAAGCCAAAAAAGCTAATACGCACGCCATGTCAGATTGGATGACAATGGAAAAAGAGCGTGGCATATCTATTACTTCATCTGTTATGCAATTTGATTATGACAACCACATTGTCAATCTGCTTGATACACCAGGGCATGAGGATTTTTCTGAAGATACTTATCGCACACTTACTGCAGTAGATTCTGCACTAATGGTGATTGATGTTGCTAAAGGTGTAGAGGCGCGTACCATTAAATTAATGGAAGTTTGTCGTTTGCGTGATACTCCAATTCTTACTTTTATCAATAAACTTGACCGCGAAGGCAAAGCACCAATTGAGCTGATGGACGAAGTAGAGACGGTACTTAATATTGAGTGTGTGCCTATCACTTGGCCGATTGGTATGGGCAAACATTTTAAAGGCGTGGTTCACTTATTAGAAGATAATGTTTATTTATGTGAAGCGAGAAAAAATACCGAAATTGGCAATAACATTATCATTGAAAAAGTTAGTAATCCCAAATTAGATGCAATTTTAGGAGATGAAGTTGCTCTTGAGTTGCGTGAAGAAGTTGAGTTGATTCGCGAAACTACCACACCTTTTGACTTAGATATGTTTTTAGCAGGCAAACAAACCCCTGTATTTTTCGGTTCTGCCATTTCAAACTTCGGTATTCAAAATTTGTTAGATGGTTTTATTGAATATGCGCCCACACCAAAAAACCGAGAATCGGATTTGCGTGAGGTTGATTCTAATGAAAGTAAGCTCACTGGTTTTGTGTTTAAAATTCAAGCTAATATGGACCCTAAACACCACGACCGCTTAGCCTTTATGCGCATTGTCAGCGGGCAATATAAAAAGGGTATGAAACTTTTGCAAGTATCAACTGGAAAACAAATCAAAATTGCCAACGCCCATACTTTTATGTCGCGCGAACGCATTTTTGCGCAAGAAGCTTATGCGGGAGATGTTATCGGCATTCATAATCATGGTGGCATTAGTATTGGTGATAGCTTCACTCAGGGCGAAAGACTCAATTTTCAAGGTATTCCGAATTTTGCACCCGAGTTGTTTCGTCGTGCTGTATTAAAAGCCCCGCTTAAAGCTAAAGCCCTGCAAAAAGGTTTGGATCAACTTTCAGAAGAAGGTGCTACCCAAGTATTTCGCCCCATGACGAACAATATACAGATTTTAGGCGCAGTTGGAGTTTTGCAATTTGATGTGGTTGCCCATCGCTTGAAATATGAATATGGTGTGGATTGTCAATTTGAAACGATTGCTATTGTTGCCGCAAGATGGGTGAGTGGCGATGACAAAGAAATTGAACAACTTAAAGCTAAAGCTAGCAATAATATTGCTCTTGATTCTGCGGGCGTACTCACATATCTTGCTCCTTCCATGGTTAATTTAGAACTGACTATTAAGCGTTACCCAAACCTCACTTTTGCGCAAACACGCGAGCATTAATCTTGCTTTTAATCAATTAAAGCATGCCCTAGGTAAGCAAAAATACCAATCGTGATACCAGTAAATAGTTGTGCGTGTACTAGGTAGGAAATTTTTTTTAATTCTTTGGGTGAATAACGCCAACTAATAAATAAACCAAATAAACCCTGCCAAATTATTAAGATTAACAACGCTGGAAAAAATAGGATATGCATCGGAATACCCATGAGCATTATGTGCAAAATAATAATTGCGATTGCACTAATGCCAAAGTAAATATGGGTTCTATCCAGATAACTAATGATTTTGTCGATGCTTTTAATGTGATTAATTGACGAAGTATAATCAGGAAATAGTCTTTTTGAGATTGCACCTTTTCCAAACAATAGCTTCATAAATGTGCGCATATAAACAAATACTAACAACCATAAACCTAGCTCGCCAAGTTCTTCGCCTATTTCAGACAAAAAAGTTTCTTGTTCTTCGAAAGGCGGGTAAAAAAATAAGGCGTAAATGTAATACGCAACAGACAGCACTGCAATTATGACTATAAAAATAAAGATTCTTTTAAACTCTGCAGATAAATGCTTCATTTAGTAATATTGGTTTTTAAATCTCAAATACAGCGTGCTATAGTAGGGGATTATATACCTAAATTTGACAAAACACTCTTACAACCCATAATAACAACTTTGCAAAAAATGCTACAATAATTATGTTTTATCAACACCAAAATAGATCAATGTTTTGTAGATAAAGGCGATAAAGGGCGCAAAGTTTTTAATAAAAGCAAAAATTTTATTTATATGTTAATGTTTACAAATACTTTATTAGTGCCGATAATATCCACATGTTATAAGTAAAAAAGTTTAATTTTGCAACTCTCTTTGTCTAATTAAGTTGGCAAAAAAACGCCAACAATCTTTTGACCCAATTTTAGGTTGTTTATCGTATTTATTTAAAAACTAGTTAATGCAAACAATAAATATTAAAAATTTAGAAGCTAATGAGATTATTCGCAAGTGTGTGCATTGTGGATTTTGCTTGGCAACTTGTCCAACCTATCAACTACTAGGTTCAGAACTAGATTCGCCCCGCGGACGCGTTTATTTAATTAAATCTGCTTTGGAAAATAACAAGGCATCTGTTCAGAGTCTACAACATTTAGACCGTTGTTTAACATGCCGTTCTTGTGAGACAACTTGCCCATCTGGTGTGCAATATGGGCGCTTGTTGGATATTGGCAGAGCGTTAATAGAACATAAACGTCCATTGTGGCAAAAGGTATATCGTTTAATGGTAAGGAAATTTTTAACCACACCGCCATTATTTAACACATTAGGTTTTTTATTTCAACACTCTAAAGTTCAAACACCTATTGTTATAGCCAAATCAACAAGCAAAAAAGTATTGCTATTAGGCGGTTGTGTGCAACCAACACTTGCGCCAAATATCAATCACAGCGTTAAAAATATTTTGGCTAAATTAGGTTACCAAGTTCAAGAAAGCACACAAAATCAGTGTTGTGGGGCGATTGACCAACATCTAAATGCAAACCACGAAGCCTTGCAAAAAATTAAAAAAAATATTGACACATGGAATTCGTTCGAAGTGATTATTTCTAGTGCTAGCGGTTGTGGAATGATGGTGAAAGATTATGCTTCGTTCTTTGCTCCAGAAGATGCTTATTATCAAAAAGCACAAGCAATTAGCAAAAAAACCCAAGATATTGCTCAGTTTTTAGCACCTCAAGACTTATCAATATTCAAAACTACTGATAAAAAAATTGCTTATCATTCGCCTTGCACAATGCAACATGGGCAAAAATTAGCTGGTTTGGTAGAATCAATCTTATCTCGATTAGGATATAT
Source organism: uncultured PS1 clade bacterium (assembly GCA_937950605.1). Taxonomy (GTDB): domain Bacteria; phylum Pseudomonadota; class Gammaproteobacteria; order PS1; family Pseudothioglobaceae; genus Thiodubiliella. The sequence continues at coordinate 5,040 of CALFDA010000063.1, forward strand.
TCTAGCACCCACCCAAGATGCGCATTTATGCTGTGGTTCGGCTGGCACTTACTCTATTTTTGAGGCAAAAATATCCAAGCAACTAAAAACCAATAAACTCAAGCACCTAAGCACTGGTAATCCAGAAGTCATTGTTACTGCAAATATAGGTTGTTTAATACATTTACAAAAGGGCACTAAAATACCTGTTAAACATTGGATAGAATTGTTAAATGGGTAACAAAAAACACAAGATAGAGCGTTATGAATTAAACATTGAATCGCTTTCTCATGAGGGTAAGGGCGTTGCGTATTTAGATGAAAAAGTGATTTTTGTAAATGGTGCATTGCCAAGTGAAAGAGTGATTGCTAATAGAATTTTTTCGCGCTCTAGATCTAAAGATGCAGATGTTGAAAAGGTGTTGATTGCATCACCTAAGCGGGTCATGCCTAAGTGTGCGGTATTTGGGGTTTGTGGCGGTTGTTCGCTTCAGCATTTGTCTAGTAAAGAGCAGATTTGTATCAAGCAAGAATGGCTTAAAAATGCTTTTGAACAGTATGCAAAAACTCAGCCTAAAAATTGGCTTGCACCTTTGCAAGTTAAGGACTGGGGTTATCGGCACAAAGCGCGTTTGGGGGTACGTTTTGTTGCTAAAAAAGGCAAGGTATTGGTGGGTTTTCGTGAAAAAAAATCGGGTTGGATTGCCGATATGGGGCGATGTGAAATTCTGCACTTTTGTATTGGCAAGCATTTGCAAGAGTTAGGTGATGTTATTGCAAAATTATCAATAAAATCGCATATCCCTCAATTAGAAGTTGCAGTTGGAGAGAATCACACAGTGTTAATCTTGCGACACCTGCAGCCATTGAGTGCAAAAGATGAGCAAATATTGTTAAATTGCGGTGATAATTTGGGAATAGTTTTTTACACGCAAAGTGGCGGCAAAGATACAATTAAACCGCTTGGCAGAGCAGTTAATCTAACTTATTCTCATCCTGAACATAATATTGAAATAATGTTTTTGCCGAATGATTTTACTCAGGTGAATTTTCAACTTAATCAAAAAATGGTATCTCTAGCGTTAGAGTTGCTTGAACTTGATAAAAATGATGAGGTGCTTGATTTGTTTTGTGGTTTAGGTAATTTTACTTTGCCAATTGCACGATACGTAAAACATGTGGTGGGCGTGGAAGGTGATAGTGGATTGATTCAGCGTGCTAAAAAAAATGCACAAATAAACAACATTAAAAACGTTGATTTTTACCATGCAGATTTATTTCAAGAAGTGTCAGGACTAGAATGTTTTAAGGAAAAAAAATATAATAAAGCATTAATTGACCCAGCGCGTTTAGGGGCAATTAAAATTGTGAAATTGTTGTCAGAGCTTGGTGTTGAAAGACTAATATATGTATCGTGTAACCCTATAACGCTAGCAACAGATAGTGCCAAACTTATTGAGATTGGATACAAACTAGATACCGCGATGGTTATGGATATGTTTCCACAAACTGTACATGTTGAGTCTATGGCATTATTCACACGCTGATATGATTGAAATTAACATAACTAATCAAACACTTAAACATCGGGGCAAGACTTACTTAATTAGTAGTGCTAAAAATGGATTAGGAGAGATAGAAGGTTCATTTTGTACGCCAACAGGACGCTTTAAAATCGCCGAGAAGATTGGCGATGGTCTTACATCTGGTGCAATATTAGTAGGCAGAAAACCAACGGGTGAGATTTATTCACCTAGCTTGAGGCAACAATATCCTTATAGAGATTGGATACTAACGCGTATTTTATGGCTAGATGGGGTTGAGGTTCATAATCAAAACACCAAAGCGCGTTATATTTATATTCATGGCACGCCTGATGAAATACCTATGGGCGTACGTGGTTCAAAAGGCTGTATTCGCATGCATAATCAGGATGTGATTGAGTTATTCAATCTTGTGCAAACTGGTGAAGATGTTGCTATAATCAAAAGATGAATACATTATTGCATTATTCGCCCAAACAAGCCCTTGAGTGCTTGCGGAAAAATCCAAGTGCCATACTTATTGATGTGCGAAGTGAAGCGGAAAACAAGTTTGTTGGTAGACCGCTAAATTGTATTTTTATACCTTGGGTGGACGAGCCTAATTGGGAACCTAATCCAAAAAAATTTGTTACTGCTATTAAGCGTTTTGGTTGCAAACTAGATACAGAAATTATTTTAATTTGTCGTAGTGGCTATCGTTCTACTGATGCTGGACTCTGTTTAATTAATCAAGGCTTTGGCAATGTTGCACATGTTGTGAGTGGTTTTGAGGGCGATCTTGACGAGCACAATCAGCGCGGCAATGTGAATGGCTGGCGTCATGACGGCATGCCTTGGGAGCAATGCTAGCGAATTATTTGCCAACACTTAAACTTTTTGCTCACCCTAAGGTAATAACCATGTTGTTCTTAGGTTTTTCGGCAGGAATACCGATTTTATTGATTTTTTCCACTTTGGGTTTATGGCTTAATGAAGCAGGTGTGGTGAAGTCAACTGTTACCTATTTTTCGTGGGCAGCACTTGGTTATTCCTTCAAGTTTGTATGGGCACCTTTGGTTGATCGTTTGTCCTTGCCGATTCTAACGCAAACATTAGGGCGTAGGCGCGCATGGATGTTATTGTCTCAATTTAGTATTATTGGTGCTATTTTGTTAATGTCTTCAACTAATCCAAAATTAGGTGTTGATAGTTTGACTATGATGGCATACAGTGCGGTATTGTTAGGATTTTCTGCAGCAACTCAAGATATTGTGATTGATGCATATCGCATTGAATCGGCTGATGAAAAACTACAATCAATGCTTTCTGCCACTTATATTGCTGGCTATAGGATTGGTATGATAGTCGCGGGTGCAGGAGGTATGTTTATTGCGAGTTACTTAGGCTCAAGCAAATCTGCATATAGTTATGAGGCTTGGTCAAGTGCTTACATGGCAATGGCAATGATGATGTTGATTGGCGTGGCAACGACACTTATTATCAATGAACCACAATCTAAACACATTGAAACGCGATATGCAATCCAAGACTACGCAAGATTTTTTTTATTATTTCTATTTACAATAAGTTCTTTTGTCTTAATATTTGCCACTACACAAGATTTACTTGAGAGTGTAAAGCAAAGTTTAAGCGAGTTGCTCAACAATAAACACTTTGGAGGTTTTGTTGTGGACAGCTTGCGTATGATTTTGGCATTGTTGTGTGCTTATATCGTAGCACGAATTCTAATAATGTTGAATATTGTCAACAAAACCATGGTAGATGCAACCTATATCAATCCAGTTAGAGATTTTTTTAAACGCTATGGTGTTGGTATCGCTATGTTATTATTAGCAGTGATTGGGCTGTATCGTGTTAGTGATATTGTGCTTGGTGTGGTTGCTAATATTTTTTATCAAGATATAGGTTTTACCAAAGTTGAAATTGCAACCATCGCCAAAATCTTTGGCTTGTTTATGACGATTATTGGTGGTTTTGTTGGTGGTTTAATAGCATTTAAAATAGGCGTGTTTAGAATGTTATTCTTAGGTGCTTTATTGTCATCTTTAACCAACCTGTTGTTTGTTGTGTTGGCTAATGTAGGGCATGACATTGCTTGGCTATATATTACAATCAGTATGGATAATTTGTCCGCTGGTATTGCAGGTGCTGCCTTTGTGGCTTTTTTGTCGAGTTTGACTAATATCAAATTTAGTGCTACACAATATAGCATTTTTTCATCTTTGATGACCCTTTTACCCAAAATGTTTGGCGGTTATTCGGGTACATTAGTTGAGTCTTTTGGTTATAGTAATTTCTTTGTCATCACAACAATAATAGGTATCCCGATTTTATATTTGGTGTATAAAGTCAGGCCTTATATTGATTAAAGGAGTCTAGATTAAAGTGAAAGGTTTAGGTGCAATTATGATTGATGTGTCGGGTTTAGTATTGACCGAAAAAGAAAAAAATCAATTAGTTAAACCAAATGTGGGCGGAGTTATTTTATTTTCACGTAATTTTGCAAATATTCATCAATTAGAAACCTTAATTCAATCTATTCGCCTAGTTAATCAAAATTTATTGATTGCTGTTGATCATGAAGGTGGCAGAGTGCAAAGGTTTAAACAAGGTTTTACTCATCTGCCAGCGATGGCGAAACTAGGCAAAATATACGACCATAATCCAGACCTTGCTACTCAACAATCAATGTCTTGTGGTTATGTGCTAGCGGCAGAATTGCTAGCGGTGGGCGTGGACTTTTCTTTTACACCCGTGCTTGATTTAGACTATGGCACCTCTAGTGTGATTGCTGATAGGGCTTTTCATTCTAATCCTGATGTGGTAGCAAAATTAGCGGGCAGTCTAATTAAGGGCATGCATCAAGCAGGCATGAAATGTGTGGGCAAGCATTTTCCAGGACATGGCTTTGTTGCCACAGATTCACACCTTAATTTAGCTATTGATGAGCGTGAATTGGATGATATTTATCAAGACATATCGGTTTTTAAAAAACTTGTCCATCATTTAGACGCGGTTATGCTAGCGCATGTGGTGTATGCGAAAGTGGACAATAAGCCAGCGGGTTTTTCTGCAAAATGGATTAAAGCAATATTACGAGAAAAGTTAGGCTTTGATGGTGTGATATTTAGTGATGATTTGTCAATGCAAGGCGCATATTTTATTAAAAACATAGACGAGCGTGTTCAAGTCGCACTAGATAGCGGTTGTGATATGTTGCTTATTTGCAATCATCCCGAACTTGTTAAACAAGTCATTGACAAAGACTTGCCAATAGTTGGAAAATTACAATCAATGCAAGGTCATCTTGCTGATGGATATAAAACATTACTTAAACAACATCGACAAAATATACAAAATCTATTATGAGATTAAAATATAGATTGTAGTTGCATGTTTTTACATAGTTTTACCATTGTATGCTCTGATAATAACACCGTATAGGCATTTGCAAATTAAAGAATAAAAATAAAACGCACAACAAAACACCATAGTGGATAGGCTGTTGACGATTGAGTTCAAATGCTGGTTTTTATAATTTTGTCGAACTGGTAGGTTTGCGTTTAGAGCGGGGAGTTTTTGCTTTTTTGCGTCTAGTTTGTTGTTTTTCAGAGATGATTTTATCAACAGATATGAGTTCTGCAACGCTTTGAGAGATTTGTTCAAAGGCTTTGGGTGCTTGGATTTCAACCATTTGTTGCACAATCCATTTTGCATCAACATCTGTCATTGCTAGTTTGATTTTGTCACCGAAGTATCTTAAAAACCTATAATTAGGTTTGTTATCGATAAATTCGTATTCAGAATAATCTTGCGAACGCTGATTATAGGTGTTGATAAAGGCTTTATGGTGATTGCCATTACCAATGCGTTCGGTTTTATTTTCTTGGTAATACAAAGCGGATTGTTTTGTTAGTTTATAGATGAGTTTTTGTCGCTGTTCGGTGCTTAAATCTTTAAAAACAAGACGATCAACAGATTGAATAAGAAAACATAGATATTCTTGAATGACATCAAAAACTTGCTCTTTTTCAATAGTAAAGCCTTCGTTAATTAGGTCTTCAAGATGATTTTTGGTGATACGCCAACAGATGAAAGCCATTGCGCCACCAATATCTTCAATCGTTTTAACTTGGGTTTTGTGCCACTTGCTTCTAACTCTCACGATTTGATTTTACCATTTGGTGTTAATTACAGATATAGTTTCTAAATGAGACTAGGTCGTTGACATCCTCAAAACTCATTTACTCTAGGTAACTTTTGGCGTTTGATGAGCGAGCACCTGCCAAGCAATGTAGCACAATTACCCTGTTTCGCTCAAGAATGTTTTTGACATTTATAATGCCTTGTAATAGCGAGTTTATGGCATTTGGCAATGCGCTTTGGGCAAATTCATAACTTAAGCGCACATCAACTAGCTGCACGTTTTTGCTCAAGAGTTTGCAAGCATCTTTGCATGAAAAAGTGCTGAACATAGTATAATTTCCCCATGG
>CALFDA010000064.1 GCA_937950605.1 uncultured PS1 clade bacterium
TCCTATTGCATTTGCTTCAACAGACCGTAGTCATGATCTTTGGCACGAATATGACTTGGAAAAAATAACTGGTTTTGAGAATAAACACCTTTTTGATGTTTGGTGCTTATTTAATCGCTCCCAGTTTTTTGCACAAAAGAGGAAAGAACACAATCCCAAACTCATTATTTGCACAGGCATTAGTCGTTTGAATAATTTTCTCATGTTTTTTGGTGCAGAAAATATTGAGGCAGTCAAAACGGGTAGCATTAAACCTCAGTCAGAAAAAAACAGACATGATAGGACATATTACCACGTTAAAGTTGGTGAAACTCTTTTAGTTGTTATTCCATTTTTGGGCAGTCCTAGTGGACTAAACAGTAATTATTTATTACAACAAATGGGGAATGAAATAAAGAATTTATTAGGTGATTGAAACATCACAAATACCGCTTACAGGTTTAAAAATTGCAAAGGAAAGTTTGTTGAAGCAAAAAATGAATAAAATTTTTGGCTTTTGCTAGTCGTTTTTAATTTTGCAACAGTGCTTATTTTCGTCATCAAAAAAATAAACAATAAGCACTTTAAAGCAAAGTGGAGTCTGGTTTTAAGTTAAATTTATTGCCCTTATTTGCTAGTTGCATAATGAATGTCAAATTACGACAAATTTGGACCTGTGTCATAAAAATTATAGCCCGCATCAACATAAGTAATCTCACCAGTAATGCCTGAAGCTAAATCCGAGCATAAAAATGCGGCTACATTACCAACTTCCTCGATAGTAACATTGCGTTTCAACGCAGAAGATTTAGCCGCATAATCTAGTAATTTTCCAAAGTTTTTAATGCCAGAAGCAGCTAAAGTTTTGATTGGACCTGCAGACACTGCATTAACGCGTATGCCTTTCTCAGCCCCCATAGCAGCAGCCATATAACGCACATTAGCTTCAAGCGAAGCCTTAGCAACACCCATCACATTGTAGTTGGGAATAGCACGCATAGAGCCCAAATAACTTAGCGTTAATAATGCACTATTTTTATTAAGCATTGGATTAGCAGCCTTTGCAAGTGCAGTAAAACTATACGAACTAATATCGTGTGCTTGTGCAAATTTTTCGCGTTCGGCAACTTCTACATAATTGCCATCTAATTGTGTGCGATGCGCAAAGGCGACCGAGTGAACTAAAATATCAAAATTATCCCAATGTTTTTTTAATTGCGTAAAAGTTTGTGCAATGCTGCTATCAGAGGCGACATCACAAGGGATAATAATATTAGAATTGCAAATTTCGCCACACTTTTCAACGCGTTTTTTAAGTTTTTCGTTTTGGTAGGTAAGTGCAATTTCACAACCCTGTTTTGCCATTGCATCAGCAATGCCCCAAGCAATCGAGCGGTTAGAAGCAACACCAACAATCAGTGCTTTTTTTTTATCTAAAAATCCCATGATATTCTCGCTATATTTAAAATAGGCAAATTATAATGCGAAAGTTTGCCAAAAAATATAATCTTTATGCCTAATATGCCACACTCGATACGCACATTATCAACTTTGATGTTAGATGTTTTTACGACACCTATTAAAGCATTACGCTTGCGTTATGTGCCACTTTTGTTGATTTATTTCGCCTATGGTAGCAGCGTTTTTACCGCAATTGCAAGTGGTTTTTGGGTGAAAGAGTCTTTGGATATGAGTGCGGCTGATTTGGCAGAACTAGGTATATGGCTGACTGTACCTTGGACAATAAAAATGATTTTTGGCTCAATGGTAGATAGTGTGGAAATTTTCGGTTCTAATCGTAAGTCCTATGTTTATATCGGTGCCTTTTTAATCACGCTTAGTTTTTTATTGATGATTGCAGTGGTTGGTAATTATCCAGTGGTTGCTGATTTTTCTAAAAAAAGTATTTATATTATTGCTAGTATCATTGCTGTTGTTGGCTTTGTAATCCAAGATGTGGTGGCAGATACAATGACAACTGAAGTGGTAGATGAAACTCAATCTACGGAAAAAATCCATCAAGAATTAGCCAGCATACAAGTATTGGCGCGTTTATCGTTGGGTTTTGCAGTTTTTATAACTGGTTGGATTGGCGGTGAGCTAGCAGATGTTTTCAAAAATCAACGTGAAATAATATTTATGATTGCGTTATTTATACCTTTGTTGTCAATACTTGGGATAACCTTGGTGCGCCTAAACCCAGTGGCGGTTTCTGCAATTAACAAACAAGTGTTATTTGGCGGTTTAGCATTTGCGTTTTTTATTGTGGTCATGGGCTACCTTGACACACCTTATTCACAAGAAATTGTGTTTTTTATTTCACTGGGTGTGGTAGTGTATTTGTTAAATGATTTGATTAGTGATTTAGATAAAAGTGTGATTCACCATATTAAAATGGCGATGATTATTATTTTTGTCTACCGCGCCATGCCTACAGTTGGTGCCTCTTTACAATGGTGGCAGATTGATATATTGGGTTTTGACGAATCATTTTTTGCTAAACTTTCAGCAATTGGCGGGGGAATTGCATTAGCAGGCATGTGGCTGGGCGCTAAATTTATTGTTAAGCGCGACATTGGCGAAGTGTTAATATTCTTAACCATTGTTGGTACTTTGCTTTCACTACCAATTGTGGCTATGTATTATGATATACATACGATGTTCGGGCTTGAGGCTAGAACAGTAGCATTAGTTGATACTGCATTGGCTTCACCCTTTGATTATATTGCTCAAGTTCTAATGTTAACTTTAGTGGCAATTTACGCACCTGAAGGCAAAAAAGGCACTTGGTTTGCATTGATGGCATCACTGATGAATATTGCCTTATCTGCAGGTGGTTTATTGACTAAATACTTGAATAAAATTTTTGTAGTTAGCCGTGAAGTGATTACTAATGGTGTAGTAACAGCGCCACAAGATTATTCACAGTTGGGGGATTTATTATGGGTGGTAATTGTTTTAGGGTTTGTTGTTCCAATTGCTGTTATCATGAAATTCAATCCAAATAAAGCGATATGACTTTTAAACATAAAAATTATTTTCTATCCGTTTTATTGCTAATTGTGCTTGACCAATTAACTAAGTTTTGGGCTTATAAGACTTTAGAGTTTATGCCAAAAGAAGTGAGTGATTTTTTGTCATTTACTTTTGTGCAAAACTACGGCGCAGCATTTGGAATTTTGGCAAATCAAGGTGGCTATCAGCGTTATTTCTTAACAGGTATTTCAGTTATTGCTAGTATTGCAATTATTGTTTGGATATTTAAAACACCAGTAGCACAGCGCATAACACTCGCTGCATTAGCACTTGTTTTGTCGGGGGCAATTGGCAATATGATTGATCGTATCTATCAAGGTTTTGTGATTGATTTTATTGATTTTCATTATGCTGGATGGCATTTTCCTATCTTTAATGTGGCAGATATTTGTATTAGCATGGGCGCGTTGTTGTTGATTACCGAGTTTAAAAAATTATGAGCGAGTGTTTAATTGTTGGAGGTGGTGTGATTGGCATGATGAGTGCAAGAACATTATCAATAGCGGGTGCTGATGTAACTCTATTAGAGCAAAGAAAATGCGCGCGAGAATCCTCTTGGGCGGGTGGCGGTATTATTAGCCCACTTTATCCTTGGCGTTATAGCGATTTGGTGAACGAGTTGAGCATTGCCTCTCAGGCAGTATATAAAGATTTATGCGCAGCTTTGCTTGAAGATACTGGTATTGACCCTGAATATATCCAATCGGGCTTGTTAATGATGGACGAATATAACGCGCCAAAAGCACAACGCTGGATGGATAAATACAACCTAAATTTTCAAATACATCCTAGAGGTGCTTTATTTACAAACATTGCACAAGTTCGCAATCCAAGACTACTTAGTGCATTGCAAACAGATATTATAAGGCGTGGGGTCAAGATTATTGAACACACCAAAGCTAACGAGTTAATCAAAAAAAATAGCGTTGTAATTGGTGTTAAAACCCAAAATAAAGATTATTATGCTGATAATGTGATTGTTTGTGGTGGTGCTTGGAGTGCGGATTTGCTAGATAACAATAAAATATTTCCTGTTAAAGGGCAGATGATTGTCATCAAGGCACAAATAGGGACAATAAAGCATATTGTACTTGATCAAGGTCGCTATATTATTCCTCGAAAAGATGGGAAAATTTTAGTTGGTTCTACTATGGAAGATGTGGGTTTTGATAGGCGTATCGACAAACAAGTAGGGCAGGATTTGCTAACTTTTACCATCGAGCGTTTTCCGCAATTAAAAGATAGCGCAATTCAACATCATTGGGCAGGATTTAGACCTGCAAGCAAAACAGATGTAATTATCGGAAAACACGCTAAATTAGCACACTTATACATAAATACAGGTCATTTTCGTAATGGCTTAAACATGGCACCTGCAAGTGCTGAAAAAATCCTCAAACAAATCAATGCTAACTAGAAAAATAGATACGGATTTATTGTCTTCTTATTCGGACGATATCCACACTTTTTTAAAAAAGATTTATGCTGCTAGAGGGGTTTCAGAGACGCAGTTGTCTTTGGACTTAGATAAATTATTGCTTCCTAATTTTAAACAATTAGAAAATGCACTTGATTTGCTAGAACAAGCCTTACTTAAACAAAAACGCATTTTAATTGTTGGTGATTTTGATTGTGACGGAGCCAGCGCATCAGTTGTGGCGATAAAATCATTGAGATTAATAGGTGCCAAATATGTTGATTTTTTGGTGCCTAATAGATTTGAACATGGATACGGTTTAAGCCCAGAAATTGTTGCTTTGGCGCACAAGAAAAAACAGCCCGATTTAATCATCACCGTTGATAATGGTATTTCAAGTTTTGCAGGCGTGGCATTAGCCAAAAAACTTGGCATTAGCGTCATTATAACCGACCACCATTTACCTAGTTCCACTTTGCCACAAGCAGATGCAATTATTAACCCCAACCTTAAAGATTGTGAATTTATCAGTAAGCATCTTGCAGGCGTGGGCGTGTGTTTCTATTTATTCTCAGCACTAAAAACTCACCTAAAACAATCTGGTTATTTCACCAAACAAAAAATTTCATTACCAGATTTGCGCAATGTTCTAGATTTGGTGGCTCTTGGAACGGTGGCAGATGTGGTGACACTTGATCAAAACAACAGAATTTTAGTCAATCATGGGTTGCAACTTATCCGCTCCAAACAATGTGCGCCATGCATTTTGGCATTGTTGGAAATTGCAAATAGGAAGGCACAAACTTTAAAAGCCAGTGATTTGGGTTTTGCGATTGCACCAAGACTAAATGCCGCAGGGCGTTTGAGTGATATTTCTTTAGGCATCAAATGTTTATTAACAGATGATATAAATGATGCTAGGCGTTATGCACAAGCGTTAGAGGGCTTTAACCAACAACGCAAAAAAGAGCAGATTCGTATGCAGGACCAAGCACAAGTAATTATTGATATGCAAGATATTAAAACCAACAAATTTGCAATCAGTTTATTTGATGAGACTTGGCACGAAGGCATTGTTGGTATTGTCGCGGGAAAATTTAAAGAAAATTACCATTGCCCAGTGGCAGTATTTGCACAATCAGGCGATGATTTAAAAGGCTCGATTCGCTCTATTCCTAGTGTGCATATTAAAGATTTATTGGACTCGATGGACAAAAAAAATCCTGATTTGATTTTGAAATTTGGTGGTCATGCGATGGCTGCAGGACTCAGCATTAAAAAAGAAAATTTCGCAAAGTTTGAAGCAAACTTTCGGGATGCGGTTCGGACACATTTAAACAACGAAATCCCTAAAATAGAAACCCTAACAGATGGGCAATTAGAGGCATTTGAAATCACTTTGAATAACGCACAATTACTCGCAAATGCTGGACCTTGGGGACAAGGATTTGAAGAGCCAATATTTTATGGAACATTTGAAATAGTTGAACAACACATTGTTGGCGAAAAGCATCTCAAGTGCAGACTCAAACTACTTGGCGACAACATCATACATGACGCCATTGCATTTTTTCAAGCACCTATTAACGAAACAATCGTCCAAATTGTTTATAGTTTATCTGTGAATGAATGGAATGGTGCCACTAATCTGCAATTAATAATTGAGGAAATACAAAAAGTATAAACCACAACATGCTGCGTATAGTCTTTGCAAAAAGAAGACTCTAACTAAGCACAAAGCCAACTACCTAGTACACGCCGATACCGCTACAAATACATCCATAACCGAATTTGGTAAGATGCTCATGTATAATAATCAATCTTTTGTAACCCAAAACCCATGCACATCGAGTATCAAAATATACCTGTAAATCAAATAGAATTTGATAGCAATAATCCTAGAATTAAAAAAGCATTAGAGCAATATGGAAATGACATTACGGCTCAAAGAATTTATTTTGCTTTAAAAAGTGCTGATGATAAAGAAAATGCCGCATCATCTTTCAGTAGACTATCTGATTCTATAAGAGCTTTTGGTGGAATAACTCAGCCAATTACTGTTTATGGAAAAAATGGTAAATATACTTGCATTGACGGAAATACTAGACTGGCAATATATAAAGAATTCGGCAACAAGAAGGAGGTTGCTGGAGATTGGGATAGTATTATTGCTCTTGTTTTAGATAATCCAACACAGAAAGAAATAGATTCGGTACGCATTTCTGCACACTTAGTCGGTGCTAGACCTTGGCCTGCATATGAGAAAGCACGATATTTACATCACTTATATTACGATGAGTTTAAAGATTTTGATGAAATGGTTGCTTTATGTGGCGGCAATAAAAATGATATCCAAAGACAGATACACGCTTATGAAGAAATGGATGAATACTATCGTGATAAAGTCGATGACACTGCATTTCATATCGATAGATTTAGTGGGTTTGTAGAATTACAAAAACCAAACATTAAAAACAGCATCTTTGATGCTGGATTTGATTTAAATGATTTCGGCGAATGGATTAAAGATGGAAAAATTCACCCACTTAACACCATCAGACAACTGCCAGCGGTTTTAAGCGACTCAGAAGCAAAAAAAATCTTTACAGAAGGTGGTATAGGTTCAATTAAAACAGCAATAAAACATGTTGAGAGAAACAGAGATAACTCACAGAATGTAATTCTACAAAATGCAACCTTAGAGCAGTTAATAATTGCAACAAAGAATAAATTTTCTAATCTAACTTGGATAGAATCAAAAGAATTCAACAAAACGGCAGACCTTGAGGATTTATATGATATGCTAAGAAAATTCTTATCTGATGTCAGAAAGTAATCAACACAATCAGCTAGTTTGTGCTATGGCTAGATATGTAAAAGAAAAACACCCAAGATATAAAATCTTATACGATATACAAGAATACCCTGGAGATAGTGTACCAAGCCAAATAAATGATTTCAGACCAGACTTACACGCTGCATCTAATGATAAAAATCATCATATTATTGGAGAAGCAAAAACTACAGCAGACCTGAATTCACAACATAGTGAGAAACAATTTGTTTCTTTTATAACTTATTTGAAGGGGCAGGACATTTCTAGTTTTTTATTATCTGTGCCTTATGAAAGTGCTCCAAAGGCAAAGGTTTTATTATATTTTCTATCAATTGAATTACATACACTAACTACTGATTTCTTGATTTTTGATGAGTGTGATTGGTGGCAGTTAAAACAATCATCATGGCACTTAACTTAAGAAAAGCACCATCATTAAAAAGTAAATTTAGTGCTTATCCGTATCAATTAGATGCATTCATGGCAGTTAAAGATTTACCATATGCTGCAATATTTCATGAGCAAGGTTTAGGAAAAACAAAAATAGCCATTGATGTAGCGCTATATTGGCTGACCAAAGATTTAGTGGACACCATTTTTATTATTACTAAGAAATCCCTAGTTCAAAATTGGGTAGATGAAATTTCTTCGCACTCTTACATCACTCCTAGCGTTTTATCAGAGAAAAAAGGAAGCAACAATATCAAGTTAAATTCTCCTGTTGTTGTGTATATCCTAAATTATGAAGTTATTTCTTCTAATTTAGAATTAATTTCATTATTCTTAGAAACTCGTAAAGTAGGGGCTATTTTAGATGAATCGCAAAAAATTAAAAATCCAGACTCAAAATTAACAAAATCTTTCTTTGAAATGAGTGATAAGTTCCATAAACGTATTATTATGACTGGTACGCCCGTCGCTAACCGTCCATACGATATTTGGTCACAAATATATTTTCTTGATTTTGGCAAATCACTTGGAGATTCTTTTAGCGATTTTAAATATAAAACAGACCTACCTAAACAACAAAACCACAATTCAAAAAATTTTATAGATTCTCTTGAAGAGATATGGCAGTTACTACAACCATTTTCTGTGCGAGAAACAAAAGAATCGTCTGGTATTGAACTACCCTCTAAAACAATACATACCGAAGTAGTGGAATTAGAAAGTAAGCAAGCACAAATATATTCCAATTACCAAAACCAACTAGCACATAAGTTAATAAACGAACATGGAAAGAGTGTTGTTGACGATACTGGATATGTATTAAAACAGCTATTAAGGTTGAACCAATGCGCTTCTAACCCTGCTATTATCGACAAATCATACAAAAATTCACCAGCAAAATTTAAATTATTGCAAAACATGGTCTTAGATATTGTCGACAACAAACAAAAAGTAATTATCTGGACAAGCTTTATTGCCAATGTTGATTGGCTTGCCTCGCATTTAAAAGAATATAACCCTGTTAGGATTCATGGGAGTATTGCTATTGATAGGCGTAATTCATCTATTAATAAATTTAAAAACGATACAAAGTGTAAGGTAATGATAGCAACACCTGGTGCTGCCAAAGAAGGATTAACTCTAACGGTGGCCAATAATGCTATTTTTTATGACCGTAGTTTTAGTTTGGATGACTATTTGCAAGCACAAGACCGCATCCATCGCATATCGCAAAAACAAAAATGTAGAGTAATCAACTTAATTGCTAAAAATACCATTGATGAATGGGTAGATAGATTATTGAACGCTAAATATCAGGCATCAAAGCTAGCACAAGGAGATATAAAAAAGGACGAGTTTATAAGTAAATTTGAATTTAATTTGTCAGAAATGTTACAACAAGTATTGAATACTAATATAGAGGAGAAACAATGGACATCTTAGGAGAAAAAATAGAAGAACAAACTGAATCAGTAAATGTAGAAATTTTGAAATATAATAAAGAAAATCCAAGAGTTTATACTGTCCTATACGAGGAGCAAGATAGTGGCAACACAATAGATGATGACATTATTTATGAAAAAATGTTAAGTCAGCCCAGTGTGGAGAAATATAAACAAGATATTTATGAAAATGGACTAGCAGAGCCTATTTTAATTCGCTGGGATACTCAAGAAGTAATTGAGGGAAATTCTAGATTAACAATATTTCGGTATTGGCACAAACAGTACCCAGATGATGATAAATGGAAAACAATTGACTGTCGAATAGTGTCCACTCTAACAGAGCGACAACAAGATTGGTATCTTAATAAAATTCATATTGAGGGCAAAACACCATGGCTTGCATATGAAAAGGCTAATTCAATATATAGAAGGCATGAACAGGGCGTGTCAATTGCTGAACTAAAAGAACGCTTCGGCGTTGGTGAGGTCGAAATAAACAAGCGCATTAGCATCATACAAATGATGAAGGATAATCAAGATGAAAAATTAGATAACTTTAGTTATTACGAAATATTAGAGAGAAATTCTAGGATAAAGCCACATGTAGAGCAATCACCCGAATTAAAAAGCCTGCTATTTAAAAAAATAAAACAAAATAATCAAGAATTTACTGCTCTACAAATGCGTGATAAATTGCCAGAAATTTTGAAAAGTAGAAAACACACTAAGAAATTCATTAAGGAAAAAAATTTGGATACAGTATATGAGGTTGCCAAAAAGAGTGATCCCGATAACAAATTAAGGCTAGCTTTTGATAAAGTTTCAAGTGTCAAAATTACAGAGTTAAAACGTTTGGACAATAATAAGATAAATATATTGGAAAATACACTTAGAAAATTAAAGAGAGAAGTAAAACGTATAGAAGACATGATTAAACAATGCAAACAATAAAAAATATCCTGCTTCTGGAGCCTGGATATAAAAATAAATACCCCCCTTTGGGTTTAATGAAAATCGCACAATATCATCGTCAACAAAATCCAAAACACAATATTGTTTTTGCTAAGGGCGAAAAGGATACTAAACTGAGTAATTATGAATGGGACAGGATATATATCACAACATTATTTTCCTTTGAATGGATTAAAACAGAAAGAGCTATTGATAAATCTATTAAGTTAGTCAATGGTAAAAACTCAAAAATATTTGTTGGTGGTATATCAATATCTCTTATGCCAGAAGAGTATAGAAAAGTCAAAAAATGGGAGGGCATTCGATTCATTGAAGGCATTCTCAAAGACCCTCCACCTATTGCACTTGGTTTAGGTTATAAAGATTTTGGAGGCAGAATTTTCTCAGAACAGCCAATTGATGAAATGACCCCAGACTATAGTATTCTAAAACAAATAGAATACAAATATCCAGTTCGTGATGCCTACTTTGGTTATGCTTCAAGAGGGTGTGTGCGTAAATGTAAATTTTGTGGTGTCCCAAAACTAGAAGGCGACCAAAAAGATATGCCACCTATCTCACGAATGGTTAATGAAATCTCTGAAATGCATGGAGAAAAAAAAGATTTGGTGCTAATGGATAACAACGTTACTGCGGCACCTAAATTCAAGGAAATTATTGCAGAAATTAGGGACCTAGGTTTTATACCTGGTGCAAAACTAAATAGGAACGGAAAATACTACAAAAGAAGGGTTGACTTTAACCAAGGTGTTGATGCTAGATTATTGTCAAAAAACCCAATGCTATTAAAAGAAATTAGTACCATAGCCATTAGCCCACTTCGTATTGCATTTGACCATTTAGGAACAATAAAATACTATGAGAAGTCCATAAGGCAAGCGGCAGAATATGGTATCAACTCGTTGTCTAATTATATGCTGTACAACTTTCACGATACTCCAGAAGACCTCTATAAAAGGTTGATACTAAACATTGACCTTAATGAAGAGTTAGGGGTAAAAATTTGGTCTTTCCCAATGCGTTACCAGCCCGTAACGTTTAAAGACAGGTCGTTTGTTGGGGGAAAGTGGAATAAATATTATCTCAGGTCATTTCAAATCATACTTCACGCAACACACGGTGTTGTTTCTGGCAATAATGATTTTTTTAGATATGCATTTGGCTCAAATGTTGATGATTTTATTAAACTGTTATCTATGCCTCATGAATTTATATTTAATAGAAATTTTTATTTTCGCGGTAAAGGCAAACCTGTTCTTGAAGATTTTTTAACACATTGGTCAAAATTAAGCAAACAACAGCAGCAGGAACTAATATCTATATTATCTGGTCCCGCAGAACAAAAAGGATTAAAACCATCAAATTACAAGAAATATTTATCAAATAGCAATATTGATATAAAAATAAGAAATACTATAAGATTCTATGCGTCCTATCATAAATCCAATAGAGTCTCAGAAAAAAACCTATTCTCTCATAAAAAACTAGAGGTGCCTTATGCAGAAATGGTTGAAGATGCTGGGCTTTTTGAAAAAGAGGAATTTGTAGCTGAAAACTATAAAGATTCTCCAATTCCTATAATAAACACCTTGTAAGGTAAAAAAATCCCCGTTAATTGAAAAACGAAAAATTTAAGGAAAGTTTGTTGATATG
>CALFDA010000065.1 GCA_937950605.1 uncultured PS1 clade bacterium
AGAATAGTTATGAAAGAAGGTGAAAGCACAATAGAAGATATCATAGATGATTATATTTTATGTGGTTAGTGATTGTCATAAATTAGAATGCTGAAAGTGATACATTAATTGATACATATATTTCTATACTTAATTGATATACACAAAAACCACCCTAGTTTTTTTCCTGATAGAGATACAGCATTTTCACTAATATTGCCAAATGGCAATACTATGAAATCAAAAATATGTCAGGATAATAGTAAAGCCTTAATGTCGTATTCCAATAGAGAATTAGGGAAATGGATTCTAAGAGATGTGTTAAACCTAAAAGCAAACGAGTTACTTACCTATGACAAGCTACAAATTTTAGGCGTTGATTCCGTTCGTATAGACAAAATAAATGAGTTGGAATTTGAAATAAACTTTGCAAAAATTGGAAGTTATGAGGATTTTAAAAATAAGTCCCATGAAAATTAAAAACAACTAAGAGCTGGTAGTAAGGCTAAAAAATGATTAAAGAACTAACACACTTATTTAGATTCACCGAGTTTTGTTAGCGTGTAAGCATTGTTAAAGTCTTTAATATTAGATTTTTTTCTACCAGCTAATTGTACTTGTTCTAGGCTTAATAGCCCGTTGCCTGTTGCAACATAGCAAGTGCCTTTGGTAAGCGAAATAATATCGCCTGGTTGTTTATGGTTGTTTGTTGCTATAACACTAGCGGATAAAATGCGCAATACCTTATTTTTAAATTTATCACTTGTTGCATAAGTTTGTGCGATAGGGTAGGGGTTAAATGCTCTAATTTGTTGGTTTATTTGTTGGGCAGATTGCCCCCAGTCAATCCAAGCATCTTGTTTGTTAAGTTTTTTGGCATAGGTAGCATTTTTGTTGTTTTGTGCTACAGGCGATAAATTTGGCAAATCTTCTAATACCTTAATGATTGCATTTGCACCTAATATGGAAAGTTTATTATGTAGGGTTTGTGCGCTATCAGTGTCCGCAATAGCACATGTTTGCTTTAATAGTACCCCTCCTGTGTCTAAACCTTCGTCCATTTGCATGATACTCACACCTGTAGTTTTATCACCAGCTAAGATAGCATGCTGAATTGGGGCAGCACCTCGCCAGCGTGGTAGTAATGAGGCATGCACATTAAGACACCCATACTTAGGGGTTGTTAATATAGATTTTGGTAATAATTGTCCATAGGCTGCCACCACCATAACCTCGGCACCTAGATTTTTAAGTGTATTTTGTGTTTCTTGACTTTTTAAATGCTCTGGATGTAAGATTTTTAGATTATATGCTAAGGCTCTTTGTTTGACAGGGCAAGCACTTAGCACTTGACCTCGCCCCTTAGGGCGATCAGGTTGGCAATATACACCTACAACATTATGTTTGCTATTAACAAGTGCGGTTAAAATGCCGAGTGAAAATTCGGGCGTGCCTGCAAAAATGACTCTCATTCTAGGTTTTTTATGGCCCTGTTAATGGCTTGTTTAACTTGATTAGGGGAAGTTCCACCAAGGTGATTACGCGCATATAGCGAGCCTTTTAATGAAAGCACATCAAATACATCTTTTTCAATGCGTTGATCGAAGTTTTGCAATTCTTCGAGTGTCAATTCACTTAAATCTTTTTGCTTTTTTAATCCATAGGCAACTGCCAAACCAACAATTTCATGTGCATCACGAAATGCTAAGCCTTTTTTTACTAAATAATCGGCTAAATCAGTGGCAGTGGCATAACCCTTTTTGGTAGAATCGTGCATATTATCACGTTTGATTTTAATGTTTGGCAGCATATCTGCAAACACACGCAAACAAGCCTTTAGTGTGTTAACGCTATCGAATAAAGGCTCTTTATCTTCTTGATTATCTTTATTATAAGCAAGTGGTTGTGCTTTCATAATGGTTAATATTGAAGTCAAATGCCCATATACACGACCAGTTTTACCGCGTACTAATTCTGGAACATCAGGATTTTTCTTTTGTGGCATAATGGAGGAGCCTGTGCAAAAACGATCGGGCAATTCAATAAAATCAAATTGCGCACTCGACCAGAGAATCAATTCTTCAGAAAAACGCGATAAATGCATCATAATTAAACTGGCTGATGCTAAAAATTCTATAGCAAAATCACGGTCGCTTACCCCATCAAGTGAGTTATTACAAATACGCTCAAATCCCAACAATTCAGCCACTCTTTTACGATTAATTGGGTAAGTTGTGCCTGCTAATGCTGCGCTACCTAGAGGCATAGTGTTAAGGCGTTTGCGACAATCTATCAACCGCTCGCTATCTCTATCAAGCATTTCAAAATATGCCATCATATGATGTGCAAAACTGATTGGCTGTGCAACTTGCAAATGAGTAAATCCCGGTAGTATCGTGTCCACCTCTTGCATAGCCAAATCTAGTAATGCCATTTGTAAACGCTTGATTTCACTGTTAATGGTATCCAGTTGTTCACGTAAATAAAGACGAATATCGGTCGCCACTTGGTCATTGCGCGAGCGTCCAGTATGCAGCTTTTTTCCAGCCTCTCCAATCATATCTACCAAACGTGCCTCAATGTTCATGTGTATATCTTCTAAATCAATCGACCAATCAAATTTATCGGCATTAATTTCACTCAAAATTGTGTTTAAACCATCAATAATTTTTGATTTTTCGGCTTTGCTTAACAAACCAACTTCTTGCAACATGCTAGCGTGTGCGATTGAGCATTGAATATCATAAGGGGCAAGCACTTTATCAAAAAATATAGAAGCACCAAAAATCTTAACAAATTCATCGGTTGGTTCATTAAAGCGTCCGCCCCAAGATTGATTAGTTTTATTCATACCCCAACCCTTGAATGTCTTTTAATGTTTTGCATAACCCAGTTTAATAATTAATAAAAATCTTTGTTTAGCACATAAAAATAATTACTCTTGCAGGTTAAAATGGTAAAACTCTCCAAGAGCATAAAAACATTATCCTATATTATTGAACCAAGAAACCATCATATAATTTTGTAATTATGCAACAAACTATCAAAATTGCAACTCGAAAAAGCCCTTTGGCATTATGGCAAGCAGAGCATGTTAAAACTAGACTCAAGGATTTATATCCAGATTTGGTAGTTGAACTGGTTAAGATGACAACCAAAGGTGACCAAATTTTAAATTCTCCATTATCCAAAATTGGTGGCAAAGGTTTGTTTATCAAAGAATTAGAGATTGGCATGTTAGAGGGTAGGGCAGATCTCGCAGTGCATTCAATGAAAGATGTGCCTTATGAGATTCCCCAAGAGTTCGAGATAGGTGCGATTTTAAAACGCGAAAATCCGTTCGATGCTTTTGTCTCTAACAATTTTGATAGTATCGGCGATTTGGCGCAAGGTGCAAAGGTAGGAACTTGCTCAATGCGTCGTATTGTGCAGCTTAAAGCCATTCGTCCAGATGTAGAGATTTTAGATTTACGTGGTAATGTGAATACTCGTTTGCAAAAATTAGATGATGGCAAATTTGACGCTATTATCTTGGCTTGTGCGGGTTTGATTCGTCTTGGGCTGAAAGACAGAATTAAACAACAAATATCGGCTAAGCAATTATTGCCCGCTGTCGGGCAGGGTGCAGTGGGTATTGAAATTAGAAAAAACGATAAAAACATTATTGATTTAATTCAACCGTTAATTGACCAAGAAACCACTAACAGGGTGGAGGCTGAACGTGCAATGAATATGCGCTTAGAGGGTGGTTGTTCTATGCCGATTGCGGGATATTCAACCACTGATGGCGAGCAACTTACATTAACAGGTTTGGTGGGCAATGTGGATTCTGGTGTGATTTTAAAACAACAAATGTCAAATAGCATCAATAATGCTAAGGTTTTAGGTGTGCAACTAGCGGACAAATTAATACAAATGGGTGCGCGCGAAATTCTAAAATAACAACTGTTGTATTATTTAAATAAACTAAAATAAAATTCATATTTTTTAGAACAAGTTAAAAAACAATATGTTTAGATTTATCGAAAAAAAATTTTTCAAAATAACCCAAGTTATAGTTTTGTTGTCTGTTGCTGTTATGTTGGTTGTTGTGATTACTACTAGCTATAACAACATTGACATCAGAGCCCAAAGTGATACTGATATGCCAGTTGTAAAGTTTGCTGATTATCAAAAATTTACACGCATTCAGGAAGAAAAAATTAGCAAAAATTTAAAAGAGAACCAATATTTTGACAAAATTTACAATGCACATATTGATAATATTGTTGCTACGTTAGGAAGATTGTCCGCAAATATGGTTGATAAAGTTGATCTTAAGCAAAAAGTTAAAATATCTAATAAGATTAAACTAGAGCCTTATTCTCCATCTACATCTATCGCTTATCTTGAGTCTTTGACAAAATTAATTAACCAAGTAGCAATCGTTGATGCTAAGGTTAATATAGATGAGTTGATTGATTGGCATGATCAATCTTTTTTCCAACAAGTTCATGAAAATGATCAACGGAATTTTTTGCAAGTAGGTCCAATTAGAATAGAAAGAAATGCTTATTTTGCAGTGTTAGAAACCTTAACTATATTTACGATGTTGATCATTGCATTAGCGGTGTTGCGCATCGAGAAAAATACTCGAAAATAGAATTTAAATACACCTATTCAATAACCATTAGCACCTTCGGGGTATTGATGTTTGTCGCGTTTCTGCGGTTTGGTAGGCTTTTGACAATGCCCGAAATAGGCGACACGATTGTGTATTTTTCTAATTCAATTTGTGCAATTCTAACTTTAAAATTATGCGCTTCTAATTCTCGTTTTGCTGCATCAAAGGCTAATTGCGCAAGTTCTAAGTCGCGATGAGAGGCTACTAAGCGATTATAAAGTTCTTGGGTTTGCTGAAATTCTAACTTTTTATCATCAAAATTTTGTTGCTTGATGCTTTGCAAAGTTTGTAAATATTGTAATTCAAGTTTTGCTTGTCTATCGTCAAGTTGGATAATAA
This sequence comes from uncultured PS1 clade bacterium, assembly GCA_937950605.1. GTDB lineage: Bacteria > Pseudomonadota > Gammaproteobacteria > PS1 > Pseudothioglobaceae > Thiodubiliella. Next base: position 4,982 of record CALFDA010000065.1, read on the forward strand.
CATCGCCACTTTTGACTTGGGTTTTAACAGGTTTTATATCAATAATTGCGCTTGATACCTGTGGATATATTGCTAGCCCCCAAGCGTACAATGGCAATAATAATATTAGCCACAATAATTGTTTGCTGGTTTTTTTAAAATGCATAATCCTCTCCTGCTAATTGTTGTAATTGTGTCAAAGTTAATACAAAGTCAAATTCATTTTTTGCCAATTTCCATTCGGTATCGGTTAAATTGCCCATGGCATCGCCAATATAGTTTTCAATCTCCATCTCATAATTAGCGCGGGCACGTTCAAGATACAAATCTCGATAGTCAAGCTCAGTTGTCAATGCTGTATTTAGTTGTTTGAATGTTCTTAATTTAGTCCACAGGGATAGAGTTTGTTGATTGAGATTTTGACGGTGTTTTTTAATTAGTAATTCTTGTTGCTTGATTTTTGCTAACAATTTAGCAATTTTGCGTTCTTGCGCATAGTTTTGACCAAGTGGTACAATAATATTTAACCCAGCACGCCATTCGCCATTTTTGGGGATATCGTATTTTTGCTTGCCTAGCCTAAGGGTTGAATTAATGGTAATTTCGCGATTATCCATCTCGAGTTTTTGCTGTTGTTTTAAACTAACAAGCACGCGTTTTAATTCTTTTAACTGTGGATTATTTAATTGTATTTTTTTCTGCCAAAACTCAAATTCAGCTAATTTTTTTGCAAAAAGATGGGTGAAATCAGGTCTAACCAAATCATCAGGTCTATTTTCATAATCAATGTTAAGTAGTTGAGCAAGTTTAGCACGCGTGGTGATTTGCACACCCGCATCTTCAATGCGTTTGCTAACGTCTAACTGTGTTAATGCTTGTTTTTCTAATAACTCTACTTCAGAGGCATCTTGAACATCAAAATCGTCTTGCACATGATCTGCACGAACTGCCGAAAGTGCTAATCGTTCTAAGGTAGTTTGATAGCGCATATCAGCTAATATGATATTGAAAAATGCGCGCATTACTTGAAGAATTTTGTTGTCTTGAATCTGCTTCATTGTAAATTTTGCACTTTTAAGCTGGTTATTAGCAGCGTATTGGGCAATTTGTGTATTTTGATCAAATAACAGTTTGTTAATTTTGACAAAGCCATGGGAATAATTATTACTTGATATTTGATTATCGCGCCCAGCTAATTGCAAATCTATGTCAAATGTAGGTTCATAATTGTCTTGGTAGGATTTTAATTCGATTTCGTTAAGTTCTATGTTGATTTGCTGTTGTTTTTCATCAAGATTTAGATTTTTTGCTAATGTTAGCGTATATCCTAAGGTTAGTGGATTTGGTAATTTTAGTGCCTGTACGGAAAATGATAAAAACAGACCTACGAAAATCAAAACTCGCATGTTTAAGATGTTAAGTTATTTATGTTTGCGCTTATAGCGTGCAAAAGACTCTTCTTTATACGCTTTTTCAACAAAATAATTTGCCAATAATAGAAAGTCTTTCTGGTTAGTAAAACCTGTGCGACGAACAACACGTTTTCCGTTTAAATCAAAGAATGCCAACACAGGCGTAGCACCAACCAAATTATGACGTTGAGCAAAGATTTTTTCCTCTATGGTATTGCCTTTAAAATCGGTTAGCATAACGCTAGATTCTACATCTATTTCAAAGTTTAAAAAGTGTTCTCTAAAGTAGTCAATAACTGGTTTTTTGGTGAACACATTGCGACGCATTTTTTGGCAAAATGGACATTCTTCCATGTGAAAAAAAACAAACAACCCTTTTTTTTCTGCATCAATTGCATCTTCTAAATTTTCGCTGTAATCGTTAAAATGCTGGTCAAATAACGACACATTATCTTCTGCAAAACTTAGAGTACAAAACGCTAAAAAAAATATCAAGTGAATAATCTTTTTAATCATGACTTTTATATTCGTAATCAGGCTTTGATAATATACTTAATCAAATAATGCTTCAACAAAATCTTTTGCAACAAAAGGTTCTAAATCATTAATGCTTTCGCCAACACCAATATAACGAATTGGCAGTTTTAGTTCGTTGGCAATGGCAAAAACAACCCCACCCTTAGCAGTGCCATCAAGTTTGGTAACGGTGATACCGCTGAGTTGAACTGCTTGATTAAAAGCTTTGGCTTGATTAAGTGCATTTTGACCTATGCCACCATCTAGTATTAACATAATTTCATGAGGGGCGTTTTTGTTTTGCTTATTAATAACACGCTTGATTTTCTCTAGCTCTTGCATTAGATTATCTTGGGTGTGTAGTCGTCCAGCTGTATCGGCAATTAAAATATCAATGTTTTTGGCTTGTGCAGATTGATAAGCATCAAACACAACTGCAGCAGCATCGGCACCAGTATTTTGCGCAACTACCGCTATATCATTACGTACCCCCCAAACTTTAAGTTGCTCGGTAGCTGCAGCACGAAAAGTATCCCCCGCAGCAAGCATTACTGATTTACCTTGATTTTGCAACAACTTGGCAAGTTTGCCAATGGTTGTGGTTTTACCAACACCATTCACACCAACTACTAAGATAACGCAAGTTTCTTTTAAATTCGTGTTAATTTGATTATCTTTGATAAGTAAGTTTTCTAATTCTATTTTTAAAAAGTTATATAAACTTTCAGGGTCTTTTAAGATTTTTTTAGAAGCGTTTTTGCGCACAGATTCCAAAACTTTATCGGTTGTATTGATGCCAATATCCGCACCAATTAGTAACATTTCTAATTCATCTAACAAATCGTCATCTATAGTTTTTTTACCTAATAATAGCATCGAGAGGCTTGAACCTAGTTTCTGCCTAGTTTTAACTAATCGCTCTTTTAAAGAAGTCGTTTGTTTGGTAGGGATAGTTTTGTCTTTTTTGAAAAAATTAAACACTGATAAATAACTCGCTTACGAAAAATTTTATTTTACTATTTTTGTTTTGAAGTCTTGGCAATAAAACACCTATTCAAACTTATAGATTTTGCCTTTAAAAATGGCAAAATTATTAGAGGATTCAAGAGATGTAAAACACATTAAAAATCCATTCTGTTATGTATGTTAATAAGACTTATCGATACGCATTTGCTATGGTTATAACGTGCATTTTTTATAACTAATTGATAATTTTTTATCATAAGTTGATGTAGAAAAATGTGTGGTTGAGCGTTCGTTTTGCGTCAAATGCGCAGGTTTTTGAACTATGAAAAATTGACGAATTTTCTATATTCATTCAGTTTGAGATATAATAAGAACCGTTTATTATTTGTTAGGAGTTGATTGATGTTGTGGGTGAAAGCTTTTCATATTATTAGTGTGATTACTTGGTTTGCTGCTTTGTTTTATCTGCCACGTTTATTTGTCTATCACGCAATGAGCGAT
>CALFDA010000066.1 GCA_937950605.1 uncultured PS1 clade bacterium
GATTTTTTTGTTTTTTCAACTCTAGCACCGCCTTTAGATGCTATAGATTTTTTTTTGCCCAAAGATAATATTTTGTCTAAATCTAGTTGCTCAGCAATTATTTTTCCAGCATTATCAATAAATTGCTGAGATTGAGGCGATTCGTTAGCGGGTGTAAGTCCTAAATGACGCTCATCAATAACAAGTGCTTTAGAGCGCCGAACAACACCCAAAATCGCAATATCTGTATAGTATTCAACAGCTTGAACAAGTTTTGCCTCGTGCCTATATCCTGCAACTTTATTTAAAATAACACCAGAGATATTAACATCTGTGTCAAAAACTTGATAACCCGCCAACAATGGCGCAATACCTCGAGTGATACCATTGGTATCTATCACTAACACAACATTTACACCTAGTAGTTTTGCCATATCAGCATTGGCATCACCGCCTGTGGTGTTCATGCCGTCATATAGCCCTTTATTGCCCTCAATAATATTAATATCGCCTGTTGACTGATGAAACAATTTGCAAATCTCACTTTTAGACATTGTATAAAAATCTAAATTATAACAAGGCTTGCCACTAGTCTGAGTAAGCCAAATGGGGTCAATATAATCAGGTCCTTTTTTAAATGCTTGGACTGTCAATGCTCTTGCCCTAAAAGCTGCACACAAACCCAAACTAATGATGGTTTTACCTGATGATTTATGCGCAGCAGAAAGATAAATGGAAGAATGCATTGTTACTGGCTTAACTGATTTTTAGTCAAGCATTAATTTGTAGTGCCTAAATTTTGCGCACAACCCCAACACAACAAAGACTTAATTATTTGTAACACCTTGCCTGTGTTTATGCCATATTATATGCACAACCTAGACACTGCGCCTTGTGTAGGGCTGTATGCTTATGCTTATAAATATGATTTATGTGTGCAGTATATGCTTTATTTGCAAATAACTAACTTTTATAATGCAGGTCCACGACTTTTTATAATTTGGTCTGCGACCTTGTCGTCCAAACTCTCGGGCAAGAATGGCAAAAATTTTAATAAAAACGTTATCATAATTAGTGATACAGCAACACCGCCAACACCTAAAACAACTTCGGCAAATGATGGTGAATAAGTAGCGATAGTGCCATAACCCTCTAAAATCTCTTTGCCTGGGAACATCTCCATTGGATAAGCTTGACCACCGATGATAATGACATATAACTGAAAAATACCGCCAATCAACACCAATGATGATGCTAAACCTAAAACCAAACGATTGCCTCTAAGTGCTGGATGATAAATAAGCACTATCGGCACCAAACCACCAAGCACAACTTGCCCAATCCAAAATAAAAATGTATAGATATGTTCACCAAATAAAATGAAATTTTCAACACCTGTGTTTTCAGCTAAATACAAACTACCCAAGTGTTTAACTGCAACAAAATACAACACTGCTGCCACAAAAACACCCAATAAATTACCCAAACGATTAACAATAATATCACCTAATGGACGCTCGCTCCATTTATAACTCGCCATTAATATCAAAACGAAGAAAGCCAAGCCGAAAGCGAATGACATAACGATAAACATAGGTGCCATAATCACTGCATCATAGGCTTGACGCGATACTAAAAAACCAAATATAGAACCAGTACCAGTAGTTAAAATTAAACGCCAAACAAACGCAACTAACCCTGCTTTAGAGCTAAATTTGTTTAGTCGATGCTCAAACATCATCCATAAATACACAATGACAATCGCAAAAAAACCATTATACAAAATAATATTCCAAGCAAAAATTGACTTAAAATTATACTCAGTCATCGCTACAATAAGGCGATCGGGACGACCTAAATCGAGCACCAAAATCATCAGACCACCAACTAACAGCGACAACGACACCAAACCTGACAAACGCGATAATGGCTTATGTATTTTTTTATTAAATACCGAAGAAATAGAGGCAATATTCAGTGCACCTGAGGCAGCAATAATTAAAAATAACGCGAATACATGTGGCATTCCCCAAACGATACGATTACTCATACCACTCACATAGTGTCCGTTATGCTCCATAAAATATACACCGCCTGATGCGAGCAAAATTACCGCGATCAAAACTGCAATAAGCGTATAAAAACCCAAACTTCTTCCTTGAATTTGCTGGTAACGAATGTTCATAATATAATGTTCTAGTTAAATACCGCTATATCGCACACCAGTATTAAGATTCAAATCCGACCTAATTTGTGTGCTTTGAATTTTCTTTAATGTTTGGTTGATTTTGCTATTAGCATCATATAAGTCGCCAAAAATAACACCATCACCGCCAACCGCTTCAACGCATGCTGGTATTTCGCCTTTATCAACACGGTGAACGCATAATGTACAAGATTCAACAGTACCCTTACCACGTGGCATATGCGTTTTTTGATTGTCTAAATTTTCATGCACAAATGAACGAGAACCATATGGGCAAGCCATCATGCAATAACGGCATCCAATGCACAAATGTCTATCTACCAAAACAATGCCATCTTCACGTTTCATTGAGGCATTTGTTGGACAAACATCTACGCAAGGGGGTTGTTCACAATGCTGACACAACATTGGTAGAACATCAATTTTTCCAGTGGCTTTATCTTTTACCTTAACTTTTTTAATCCAATCTGGCTTTTGTTCTGCCCTTGAGTGAACCTCACTGCCCCAACCATTTTCTTCTTGACAGGCATCTATCATATCATCAATACTAGATTCAGTTAGTTTATTAACATTAATCAGCATTCCCCAACGTTTTTCATTAGTAACTGGGGCACTTTCTTTGGATTTAGCAGCAAAGGTTGTTAATGAAATGCCACTAGCAATAGTCGTAACACTTGCGGTTGCTATGGTGGTATTTTTAATAAAATCACGGCGATTTAATTTGTTCATTACATATCCTCCGCTGGGGTTGTGCGATGACAAGAGAAACAATCCATGCTTGTACCAACTTGTTTATGGCAAGTTGAGCAAAATTGTTGTGGCGCATTCACTGGAATATACTCGCCATTTTTATCAACAGAAGTATGGCAATTAACACATTTTGCTAACGATGCTCTGCCACCACGTACACCTTGGCGCAATGTTCTATCGCGCTTGTGTAACAAAAACTCAGGATGCATTTTTCTTTGTATAACAAGACTTTGTGTCCTGCTAATATTAGGCAGTTTGTGCACCTCCTTACACTCATCATCTTTACATTTGTTTGCTTTATCGCCTAAATTGGGAATGCGATTGTCAGCATGTATTTGCACACTCATGCTCACAGATATTGCTATTAAGAAAATAGTTAGTAAATGCTTCATGGAAATTATCTTTTTATGCTTGCTTTTTGTTTGATTTGTTTAGTGTTTATTCACCAAGACCCATTTGAATATAACCTGTTGGACACACATCAGCACAAATATGACAACCGACACATTTTGCGTAATCGGTATCAACATAACGACCTAAGGTTGCTTCGTCTTTCTTGACTTTAAATACCGCGTCTTGTGGGCAATACATCACACAGTTATCACACTCAAAACACAAACCACAGGACATACAACGAGCCGCTTCTGCCCGCGCTTCTTCTTCAGTGTAGCCCATCAAACGCTCTTCAAAGTTGCCAAGTACATTGTTAACATCAACAGTTTTATGGTTGCGCGCATTGCGCTTTTCATAATCAAAATGACCTAAAAATAATTCTGTGTGCGGAATGATTGAAGCGAATGAACGATCTTCATAATTGTGTATTGCATACTTTGCAGTATCTGTGCCCTTGCCTAGCGCGCCACCTTTTTTATACTCAGAGGGCGATAAATCCCACTCATTTAATTTTTCCATCAAGTCAAAATAATGCACATCAACCTTATTGCGCACTTTTTGGCTATTTCCTGCAAGATAATCACCAATACTTTCAGCAGCAATGCTTGCTTGTCCGATAGCTGTTGTTAATAAATGTGGACGGATTGCATCACCACAAACAAAAAAACCTGGTTTGTTTGGAATTTGAAAGTTTTTATCAGCATCAACAAAACCACGCTCATTGAAGAATGAACTATCTAACCCTTCAGCATCAACACCTTGACCAATTGCAGATACAATCAATTCACATTCAATATCAAACTCAGAGCCCTCTATTGGCGTAGAACCATTTTTCTCCAAACGAACCATGCGTAATGCAGTGGCACGACCATCGCTACCTTTGATAACTTCTATAGGCTGCAGCTGACCTTGAATTTCAACACCTTCACGATTTGCATCATCAATCTCTTCTTGTGCTGCCGGCATATTTTCAAGCGTCGAACGCGTTGTTAATAACACATCTGCACCTAAACGCTTAGAAGTATCAACCACATCATGCGCTGTATCATCAAAAATAATATGTTCTGGGCGGTCCTTATCGGCAATATTTTCAATATTACCCAGACGACGAGCGACAGAGACAACATCAATCGAAGTATCACCACCACCAACACAAATTACTTTACCAGCAATATGCTTTAAGCGACCTTGGTTATAGGCTTCAAGAAATGCAACGCCTGAGACGCAGTTGCTTGCATCACCGCCAGGGATTGGCAACATGCGACCACTCATCGCGCCAATAGCAAACAAAACTGCATCATAATCTTTTTCTAATTCTTCTAAAGAAACATCAACACCTACCTTAGTATTCATCTTAGTTTCGACGCCTGTTTCGATAATACGATCAATTTCATGCTGCAATATATCACGCGGCACACGATAATCAGGAATGCCATACGTCATCATACCGCCCAACTGCCCATACTTCTCAAACACAGTAACACTATGACCTTGTTTACGTAATTGAAGAGCTGCTGTTAAACCGCCACAACCGCCACCAATAATAGCAACCTTTTTACCTGTATCTTTGGCATTGATTTCAAATTTATAACCTTCTTGATATGCAGTATCACCAATAAATTGTTCTACCGCATTAATACCAACTGTATCTTCAACTTCGTTACGGTTACAACCATCTTCACAAGGTGCTGGACAAACACGCCCCATAATTGATGGGAATGGGTTTGCATCGGTTGAACGACGAAAAGCATATTCCTGCCATGACATGTCGCTAGAAGGTTTTTCCATGCCGCGAACAATATCTAACCAACCACGAATGTTATGCCCACTTGGACAAGAGCCTTGACAAGGCGGTGTTTGACTTACATAAGTTGGACATTTATGTGAGGTATCATTTTGGAAAATCTTTTGACTCCATGGCACTTTGCCTTGATTATCGCCCTCGTCTTTAAACATTCTGAATGTGTGATTTTCACCTTTGTGAATCTGTCCATATGGATTCTTTTGCATGTCAAATCTCCTTTGTTATTCTGACGTTTTTGTTTATTTAGTCACTTCTTTTGCTAATTCGTCATTGGTTTTCGGTTTGTCCATAACAATCGCCTCACTCACCAACTGATGAGCACTAACAATCATATAAGGATCAAAATCAAATTTTGGTAAAACTTTGCTGAACTGTGATTTACAAATTGCACAAATAGCAACTAATGTATCAACAGCATCAGACTTCTCAACATTTTTTAGTGCTTGCATTCTTGGCATTGCGCCTTTAATACGAATCTCCATTAAGTCATCTGTTAATAGACCACCGCCACCGCCACAGCAAAATGTTGATTCCATAATTGTGTTGCGTTCCATGTCCACATAGTTATTGCAAACTGCTTTAATGACTTCACGTGGGATAATAAATTGACCATTTGGGATGTTGCCCATGTTTGTCGCTCGTGCAACGTTACATGAATCATGAAAAGTAACAACACGATGGTCATTCTCAGACTTGTCAAAGACCAACTTACCACGTTGAATAAGATCGTGTGTATACTCTATAATGTGCTGTGGTTGTGGGTAGCGAGAATCCAATTGCTTTTGCAATTTCATACCAAATTCATCGCTTGCGCCAGCACCTACACCAGACAAAGTGTTCCAAAAACTATAAGCCACACGCCAAGCATGTCCGCACTCCCCCACTATAATGCGAGAAACCTCTAAATCAAGTGCTGCTTTACGGATTCTTAATGCTGCTTTACGTAGCACATCATAAGAACCGATAAACATACCAAAATTTGCACCTTCAGATGCATAAGAACTCATAGTCCAACTAACCCCATCTTGATGAAATACCTTACCATAACCAATTAAACCGTCAATATGTGGCTCGGCAAAAAAATCAGCTGATGGCGTGATTAATAAAATCTCACTACCTTTTTTATCTAGTGGATACTTAACTGCAACACCCGTTTCTTCTTCAACCTCCTCTTCAAGATCAAGCAATGTATCTCTTAATGCCGGTTCGGGCAAACCTAAGTTATTACCTACTGTAATTGCCTTGCCTAAAATTTGATTACAATACTTTTGACCTATCCCCACTGTGTCTAGCACTTCTCGGGCAGCCATCGAAATTTCTGCTGTGTCAATACCATACGGACAAAACACGCTACAACGACGACATTGTGAGCATTGATGAAAATAGTTATACCACTTATCTAACATATCGTCATCTAATTCTTTAGCGCCCACTAATTTAGGGAAGTATTTGCCCGAAAAAGTAAAATAGCGACGGTACACGCTTCGGAACAAATCCTGACGCGCCACAGGCATATTTTTAGGATCAGCCGAACCCAAGAAATAATGACATTTATCAGTACAAGCACCACATTTCACACAAGCATCTAAAAAAACCTGAACAGAGCGATATTTAGATTTAAGCTCGCCCATTTTGTTAATTGCAACCTCTTGCCAATTACTAACTTTCTTGCCTGGAAAGCCTAACGGTGTTTGAAATTTTTCAGAAGATTTGAACGGTCCCTCTCCGTCCATAATGCCTTCATTGATTTTTGGAATTCTTAGATAAGTTGCTAACTTTGGTGCTTCAAAATCCTTAGCCATGTTTATCCTCGCTACTGTCTTGTCCAAGTGTTTGATTTAATTTAACCTCGTGGTCTTGCTCTTGCTTTAACGCCCACGGTGAGATATGACGCTTCTTGCGCGCATTATCAACTTGATTACGTGTTGGACTAAAAAACACACCTGGAACATGTAACAACTTTGAAATTGGAAAAATCGCCATTAGCACAAATACCATCAATATGTGTATCAAGAAATGTATTTCTGTTGGCAAGTCTGTCCAATTCAAAGTAACCAACCCAGAAGCAAATTCCTTAACCACTATAACATCAGTATGATTGCTAGTAAATGTCATAACCACGCCACTTATGCCAATGATAAGCAATAAAATCAACATCATGTAATCAGAGGGCGCTGAAATATAACGAATACGTTCAACAAAAAGTCGACGTCCCACCAAGCCCAACAACCCAATCACCATCGCAAACGCCCCATATTTAAACGGTTGCATCAGCAAGAACACTTCTGGCAAATCGCCTGGCCAAAAATAACGCAAATGACGAATTAAAACTAATGCCAAACCTATATGAAACAGCCAGCCAAATAACCATGTCCACTTGTTAGACTTGAACAAACTCTCAAATAACACAACTTCGCGCGCTAAACGCATAACTACACCTGTTTGTGTTAATGGTGTAGGTGCAGTCGGAATTTTAAGGGGTGCGGGTGTAATCCAATATTGATAAATTTTCCTTGTCATACCAATAAAAAATATCATTAGGGATATATAAAACAAAACTGTAAAAAAAATACTTACTACAGACACGCTACTCTCTCTCAAAAATTCAAAACACTTATGAGTATCTACATTATAAAGCGGATACCCAATAACAACTCTCCTAAGAAATTCAAAATAGCAAAACCCAGACAAAAGGCGGTATAACTAACCACGTAAATTCAATAATAGATGCTTTTGAACTTCCTAGAATAAAAAATATTTAGATACAACCTGTTGGTTTTGGCAATCCAGCAAAACGACAACCTTGCTTACCAGGTCCATATGGAAACAGAGCATAAAGATACTTAGAATTACCTTTTTCTTTGCCAAATTGTTTGCCAATTGCTTTGGTTAACACACGAACCGCAGGTGCAATTTGGTACTCGTCAAAATAATCACGTAAAAAATTGATAACGTCCCAATGCTCCTCAGTTAGCTCAATGTTATCACCTTTCGCCATTTCTTCAGCAATCTCTTTAGTCCAGTCACCTAAATTTACCAAGAAACCTTCCTCATCTACTTCTGCGCCTAAAATATCAGCCATTGTTTACTCCTTTTATCTTAAAAAATTACTTAAACCCACGAAACTGTTGTTCCATGTTCAACTACCAAATCAACAAAACCTGCATAATCAACCAATTTGATATTATCTGCAACTTTTGATGAAATTCCTCTTGCGTCAATATCTCCTTGTAATGCAAAAACCCTGCCTTGAGTAGCAAGCTCGGCAAGCATTGATGAATTTGCGTTATTTGCAGCACAAATTACGCCATCTTCAATCAACAAGATAACACTAGTGTCATCAATTGTGTTTAAACAAGACTGTAGAGAATTACGCTCAAAAGACGATTTGTTTATTGTATGCAACATAATGAATCTCCTTTAAAAACTTAGACATACATCTTGTTCAGACATAATTTTAGAAATCTCGACATTTGAAACCACTTTAATGCTTGGTTTTTCTGCCCAATCATCATCTTCATCTTCGTAAACCAAAGGCATAAGATCATCTACGCTTAAACCTCTTTCTGTCAAAGATTCTGCTGATACATAAAGCTGGTTAATATCATAATCACCCAATGCATGATAAGCCTTAGAAAAGTTTTTCATGCCGATACCATCTGTGTTTTGTCCATCAACAATTTGATATACTCCATCGTCAATAAATACTAGCGAAACATCCTGCTCAAAAGCAGCGGCAATTAAAACTACTTCTAACGATTCTAGTGCATAAACGGTGCCGTAAGGAGCCTTACGGTTTAAATACATAAATTTTTTTGTACTCATCATTAATCTCCAAATACCACTAAACGATCAGATTGGATACCCGCTTCAATTAACTGACCTAAGCCTGAAATACGAAACGCTGGATGAATGTTGTTGCTGTCAATACCATTCTTACCTGCCTCAGATGCGTCTAACATACCACGACGAAGTGCCGCAGCCACACAAACTACTAACTCAACCTCATTGCCATCAGCATTTTTGATGCCTAAGTCTGCCCAATTATTAACAATATGACGATCATCTTGCGGTGGCACTGTAAAACGTGATGCATTATCTACGCCGTCATGATAGAAAAACACACGAAAAATCTCATGCCCCTTTGCGATTGCTGCCTTGGCGAACTGATACGCAGTATCAGAAGCTTGATGCTGATAAGGACCCTCATTAATTTGAATAGAAATCTTCATTTAACCACCTTTTTAAAAACGAATATAAGCAGACGAATTCAACTGATGACGCGTACCTTTCCAATCAGAAACATGGAATTTAGTAAATGGCAAACCAGTTTTTTCAAAAAATGCTGGCCAACCGATACGCTCAACCCATTCACCGACTCTTTCCCAGTCGCGAGCATCTTCTTTATAAACTGCCAAAATTTTCCTAACTACAGCACCAACCTCTGGCCATCTAGGTGGATTATTTGGCAAGCCAGACGCTACAAGTTTTTGGAAAGAAGGTTTGCTGCGTGCATTAGAGTGTTTGCCTCCAACCCAAATAGCAATCTTAGAATTTTCGGGGTCGTTAATCTGCATTGGTGGGCATGGTGGAAAACATGCGCCACAACAAATACATTTCTTTTCATCAACTTCTAATGTTGGCTTGCCGTTCACTATTGCTGGACGAATCGCAGCGACTGGACAACGTGCAACAACAGTTGGACGCTCGCAAACGTTAGCAACCAAATCGTGATTGATTTTAGGTGGTTTAGTATGTTGAATATTAATCGCAATATCACCATGACCGCCACAGTTGATTTGACAACATGAGGTTGTCATGTGCACACGATTAGGCATTTCTTCTTTTTTATATTCGTCATACAACTCATCCATCAATGCTTTTACAACACCTGATGCGTCAGTGCCTGGGATATCACAGTGCAACCAGCCTTGTGTGTGTGAAATCATTGATACTGTTGGACCTGTACCGCCCACTGGAAAACCAGCAGATTCTAACGCCTCGATCAAAGGGTCTACCTTTGCTACAGTATCCACCATAAACTCAACATTTGAGCGAATGGTAAAACGAACATAGCCATCGGCAAACTCATCGGCAATATCTGCTAATTTTTTGATGGTATAAACATCCATTTGTCTTTGTGTGCCACAACGAACTGTCCAAATTTCTTCATTATTCTTTGAAGTGTGGTGCAACACACCTGGACGAGGGCGGTCATGATAAGCCCATTGACCATAATTACGACGCATTGTTGGATGCATGTATTGAATAGGGTCAGGGCAACCTGATTCGATAGGCATTCTCGGTGCTTCAGCCATATTATTTCTCCTAAATTATAAATTAATTAAATTATGCGTTAGCTTCTGCTTTATTTTCAAACCACTTGATCGCTTCTTCGTCCCACTTGTCCATACGAACATAAGACATATAGCGTGGTGATTCAACCATATTAGGGTCAACATCTAAACCAATGCCTTCCATAAAGTTGACAATACCAATACGTTCGATCATTTCTCCAGTACGCTCATGCTCTAGTGCATTCTCAGCAAAAAAGTCAATTACTTCACCTGCTAACTCCTCAATTGCTTCGTAGTCTTCCTCGGTTTCAAGTTTCATGAATGGAACAACAACAGTACCAAACAAATCACCAATTTTTAATGTGCGCTTACCACCCATACAAATCGTAACGCCTTTGTCATCACCAGTTGCTAAAATTGCACCCTCTGATACATCTTTGACATATTTATGCGTTAATGGCGAAGTTGCGTTTAAACAGTGCATACACTTAACGCAGTTCTTATTATCAATAGCAAGAGAAGTATCGTCATTAACTTTCATGCACTGTGTTGGACAACGCGAGGTAATATTGTTAACCACATAATCCATACCTTTGTCAGCCACCATAGCTTTCCATGCATTTTGATTGATTTTAATATCATCTCTCCAAGTGCCGATAGTTGAAAAGTCCGAACGCTCGATAGAATTCATACAATCGTTCGCACAACCCGATACTTTAAATTTCATCTTATAAGGTAGTGCTGGACGGTGCATATCATCAAGGAATGCGTTTACTAATGTACGCAACGCCGCTTGCTCATTAGTATTTGACATCTCACAACGCGCCGCCCCTACACATGACATGCCTGTGCGAACCGCAGGACCAGCACCACCCATGTCAAAACCATAATCGTTTAACGCATTGAAAATCTTTTGGGTTGTTTCTTCGGTTGCACCTTGCATCATAATGTCGCCTGATTGACCATGGAATGCAATCAAACCAGAACCGCCATTATCAACAAACATATCGCATAAATCTCTTAGCAGTTTAGAACTATAGTGCATGCCTGCTGGTGGCTGGACTCTCAAGGTGTGAAATTCGCCCGCATCTTTAAATCTAAAACCGCCATTTTCATCTTTAAGTTCGTTAAAACGTGGAATTACTCCACCACCATAACCAACAACACCAACAGTGCCACCTTTCCAATAACCTTTTTTAGTTACGTACGAGGTTTCTAATGTCGCTAATACATCGCGCACCATGCTCGCACCTTTATGCTCACCTTGCGCTAAGCGCTTAAGGCCTGTTACAAACGAAGGCCATGGGCCATTTTCCAACTCATCAAGGTTGGGTGTGTTGTATAACTCTTTTGCCATTTTATCTCTCCAATAGTTCCAATAAATTTCCAATCTGTGGGGAAAGGAAATATTAACAGGCGCAATTATACGCAAATGCAAAAAAACACTAATATTGATTAGTGATACCTAATACTATCCCTTAAGGGATATAAAAGAATTTTTAAGTTAATAAATTCCCTGCCTATAAAAAAGCAAATATGATAAAAACCACTTTGATTTGTTGATGATTTATTACCGATAACTCATGACTATACCAGTTAGATAACGTCGCGAAACATTAACAAGGTTGAGTCCTGTTCTTACCAATAATTATTCTCGAATATATTCAAAATGTATCAATAAAGGCAACCACCACCAAACAAGTAAAATCCAACCGGGCGGAGTAGCTGATAGCAAAATACTTAATACCCAAACAATGATTCTTTGTTTATTATTGATACGGCAATACCAGTTTTTTAACTTATCTCCCAAAAAAATTGATAATTTATCTCCAAGTTTGAAATTGATAATTTTATAAGCCAAAGTAGCAGCAACCAAACCAATAATTACAGCAATCCAAACTGCTACAATCTCTGCATCTCCTCTATATAATCCTATTAATTCCCGAACAACGCCAAATGCAACAACACCTACACCTACACCTACAACACCACCTACAAAAAGACTAGGAATCACTTTTATCATTACTTCTATCGCCTTTATCATTTTATCCTCCAATGGTTTTAATCAATTTCTTAGTCTTTGAAAAAAAAGAACTATTAACAGGTGCAATTATACGCAAATGCAGAAAAACGCCAATATTGATTAGTGGCACCTGATACTATCCCTCATAGAATATGCACATGAGTATGATTTAAAGATGGTTATTTTTTAAGATATTGATTAACCTTTTGGGCAACGCCACGACCTTCATTGATTGCCCACACCACCAACGATTGCCCACGACGACAATCACCCGCAGCAAAAATTCCTTGTTTAGATGTTGTATATTCGCCATATTTAGCCTGATAATTGCCGCGCTTATCAAGCTCAATATTTGCATCATCACTCAAATAATGCTCGGGAGAGACAAAACCCATTGATAAAAGTACTAATTGTGCATTCCAAGTTTTTTCACTACCTTTACGCTCAATCAGTTGTCCGTTTTTGAAATCGACATTCACAGTATTTAGCCCTGCAACTTTACCGCTTTTATCTTTGATAAAGGACTTAGTCATTAGATGATATTGTCTTGGATCTTTGCCAAATACTTTCTGGGCTTCAGCATGACCATAATCTACACGATAAATCAGTGGCCATAATGGCCATGGGTTGTTATCCTCACGTCGCGCTGATGGTTTACCCATAAGCTCAAAATTTACAATTGATTTTGCGCCTTGACGTATCGCTGTACCAATGCAATCGGTGCCTGTATCTCCGCCACCAATTACAATTACGTCTTTGTCTTTAGCAGATAACTTAGAATTATTAGCACTACCAGTGTCTAGCAAACTTTGTGTGCTTTTGGTTAAATATTCCAGCGCCAAATGCACGCCTTGTGCATCACGATTATCCACTGGCAAATCTCGGGCATGGGTTGCGCCTGTGGTAAAAACTAAAGCATCAAAATTATTTTGTAATTGTGCAACACTAATATCCTTGCCCACATCAACATTGGTAATAAATTCAACACCTGAATTTTTTAACAAATTTACACGGCGCTTGACAATGTCTTTGCCAAGTTTCATGTTTGGAATACCATACATTAGCAGACCACCAATGCGATCAGAGCGCTCAAATACAGTCGCATTATGCCCTAATTTATTAATCTCTGCCGCTGCTGCTAGACCAGCTGGACCAGAACCAATAATTGCCACTTTTTTACCTGTGCGATGAGCAATTTTAGTTGGTTGAATCCAGCCTTTTTCAAAACCTTTATCGACAATCGCTTGCTCAATATTTTTAATAGTAACTGCCGAATTATTCAACCCTAGTACGCATGAACCCTCGCATGGCGCAGGACAAACTCGCCCAGTAAATTCTGGAAAATTATTAGTTTTATGCAGACGCGTTAATGCCTCCTGCCATTTATTATGATAAACCAAATCATTCCACTCGGGAATTAGGTTATTAACAGGGCAACCATTTTCTGATTGACAAAACGGCACACCACAATCCATGCATCTTGCACCCTGCTTTTGCAGATGGGCGTTGTCGTGTATACCCGAAAAAATTTCACCATAATCCTTAAGTCGCAATTCAATAGGACGATAATCTTGTGTTCTTCTATCAAATTCCTTAAAACCAGTTACTTTTCCCATTATAAGCACTCAAAATATAATAAAGGTTTGTAATTATGCCACAAATTTAGCATGCTTATTTGTATGTATAAACGCACAAACATACTTACCTCTTTCAGAAATAAAATAATCCTTAATTTTTTAGACTCAAAACAACCCCAGAATCACAAAAACACAGCAAAGTGTGTTATGTTGATAAAAAGCAAGTATGTCCAACATACGCATATTTCTGAGAAGCAATTTAGACAGATAATTTTGTTGTTTTTCTAAGGATTTGAGTGCAACTCAAATCCTT
>CALFDA010000067.1 GCA_937950605.1 uncultured PS1 clade bacterium
TGAATATTGTTAGTAAAAAGATACTTGCTACTTATACTGTTTATAAAGTTTTGTTTGGTTTTTTCTATAATATTAGTTGAATTAACAAAAAATAAAAATTTACGATAACCCTTCTTATGCAAAAACAATATTAAAGATGCCATTAACAAGGTTTTCCCAGTGCCTGTTGCCATCTGAAATAAAATATGATTTTCTGATAAGCGTTTTTTATCTTTGGTTTCCCAATATATGAAATTTTGTAGTGCTTGTTCTTGGTAATGCCTTAATTCATGCTTGAGATTTTCCCTGATAAAGTCTGGCACAACTACTCCTAACTCTTCATAGTCATCTTGTTTGTTCTCGTATCTTTGATAAAGCATGCCTGAGTTATTAAATATTTGTTCTTGTTCCATATTTTGTATGTTGATAATTTCGCCCATTCAAGTTCCAAGTGCAACTTTTACCCCTAAAAAAGAGCAAGATACCATATTACCAATGTCTAAAACTTAAGATGATGCAGTCTACTATTGCCAAAAGCATCGACGTCCACAAATCAAGCATCTCTTGTGAAATTTTCTATAGCACAGGCAAATGCAGTTATTATTACAAACAAGCAAACATGCTGCTTGTGCAAGACAATCTGTGCCAAGGTGTCAAAAGGGCAAGACTAGTGCAAATCCCACCATAACTGCTAACCACAAAGTCAGGTAAATTGGTATCAAAAAGGTAAGACTAGAGCAACCCCAAACCTAACAACACTACTTTGCACAGAGTGATGCCCAACAATAATTCTTTTGTAGTTTGACTCTTTTAACATGCCTTTAAGCAGTTTAACTGTCTGCGAGTTTTTATTCTTTCTGAATGGGACTGTCGCATAAAGCACCACATGCCAAATTCAACCCAACAAAAAACCCACTTGCGTGGGTTTTTTGATACTGTTAAGTTAAAGGTTAATATTTGTTGAGTTAAAGATAAGGTTTAAACTAAGCTAAAAAAGAGCACCGCACAACACACGAAACACTTTATTTCAAAATCAAAAAGATTTGTTTGACAAAAGTCAAATATTTTCTTGTAAAAAACTAGTTTCTTACAAAATATTCCTGTCGTTTAACTTGTTTGTTCTTTATTTTGCGTCTTTTTGTTAAAAAAGACGCAATTATCCTTAAGTTGCTAATAAGTGCTTGTAAATATTCACCGCTCTGGTTAAGTTATAAGCAATGGCTTTAAGGTTAACTGCACTGCCAACTTTCTCTAAACCAATATAACGACTTCTTGTGAGTCCATATAGGTAGAGCAACTAAACAAGATAAATCAACAGAGCATACCTCAAAATAGTTGTCAAATACAACTGTGGTGTTGTCTTCAATTAACACCTCTAAATCTTGCTTAACTTTTTTTAGCAATTAGACTAAAGTCTGTGTTTAGAGTCTCGCCATCTTTGACGATGATTTCATAAATGTAACCTGATTTTGGTTGGACTTCGACGCGCTGAACACCCTTGCCCTTGTCGACAATGATGTTGTTTTCGATAACCCACTTTGCAATCTAGTTTTAATGTTTTTTGATTTATTTGTTTTATCATATCTATAAATTTGCACTATAAGGCAATGATTTAATATAGTCTTCCATAAATTGCCAATCTGGATTTCCTTGACTATCTATAGGCAGACTTATTAATTCTGTTGCTAGTCTTTTTAGTCTAACTTGTCTGCCATACTGATACCGTATTTTTATTTTTTGTAACAATGTAGCAATAAACATACAAATATAAATGTTGTCAAACTTTTTATACTGCTCTTGAAATACCAATGTGTGGATATTATCATCGCTGTAATACTCATACCCATGGTAGAACACATTAGATAGCATATCTATCGTTATTTTGTTGCTAAATAATTTTTTACTATCATTAAAGAAATCTCTATCAATAAATTCAGATATGCCATTATTTAAAGCAGTAGAGGTTAACAAGGGTATTACTCCTCTTTTTCGTTCAATTTTATTTAACCTTTCGCCTTTTTTTATCTTAAAAACCCCGCCCGAACTTGTTAAGTTAAAATGTCCGTATTCTTTATTTTTTACAGGTTCTAGGTTAATATTCAGCAATCTTTTATTGTTGATAGCAGATATTTGATTGATGTTAAACAGATTACCGACATATTTCTTGATATAACTCTCAAAGTCTGTTGCTTTAACATCGGAATATTTAATCTTTATAAATGCTTCGCTACACCACTCTTTATTGTGTTCTATAACACTTTTAATGCTGTGTCCTATAATTTCATCCTTATTTTTATAGTTTTTTAACCAGTACTTTTTTATATCTTGCCAACTTTTATGATAATCCGTTCTTCCTGTGTTTTTTATCTTAGTAAACCCATCATTTGTCCACACACCAAAATATGTTTTATAATCGGAAAGATGTCTTTCTTTAGCTTTAAAAACACATATGCAAGTTGCTACAGAAACTTTTGAATTATAAAACAACCCATTAGGCATGGAAAATACAGCCTCTAATGTGTGCTTTTGCAATATATTTTTTTTAAGGTTAGTTTGTATTTTGTCTTGGTCAGCAATCACACAACTCATAGGAATAATTGCCACACAATAACTACCTTTTTCCAACTGCTCTAAATTGTTTAAAACAAATTGTAATTCTTCCATATCATCTTTGTTAGTTTTATATGGAGGATTTAAAAAACCCACATTAGGTTTAAATTTAGCTACTTGTTTTTTTATATTATCATCAAAACAACTGCCTTTCATTAGGTTGCTTCGTCCATCACCATGGATATACATGTTGGAACAAAGCAAAGAATAAATATCGTGTTGTAATTCAACACCGACTATTTGTTTTTCTTTAATGTTTTTTTCTTTTTGTTTATCTCCACCAGCATCTAATATCATTTTTTGCATAGCCGATATTAAAAATCCGCCTGTCCCTGTGCAGGTGTCTAAAACAACGCTATCTTTATTGACATTGGCTATTTCACAAAATAATTCTGTAATATGTGGCGGTGTTAAAACTATTCCTAGTCCTTTGTCATTATTAGCATATCTTAAAAACTCTATATAAAACTGACCCAATGTATCAAAATATTTATAGGTTTTTATAAAGTTGTTTATTTTCCCGTCTATTTCATCAATAATGCCTTTAAGTTTTTCTTGTTCTTTTGCAAGAATAGTATGTGTTTTTATAAAGTTGTATGACGAGATAATATCTTGTATATGTTGAGTTTGAATAGATGAAAGTTTTTCATTGATTTTAGTTACTAATGAATTTGCCAATGCCTTAGGGCTTTCATGTTTATAACTATTTAAAAATGCTTGGTCTGTTAAGGCTATTAAAGTGCCACTAATCAATAAACTTCTTTCATTTTCTTTTACTTTTAGAGAGTGTAATTTATCATTTAGAGATTTTGAATACTTTAATAATTCTTGAAAATCTTGATTGAATTTTCTTTCGTCTTTTTGGTAACCATCGAGATAATTTTCAAGAGGTAAGAATTTATCATCATTGAAAATATTATGATCTTCTTGGGTTCCTTTTAATTGTAAGAAATGTGATATTCTATTATTGTTATCATCTCCACTAACTGCTATCGCAATGACATCATATTCTTTAGATAGAAAAGAAGCATAAAGCAATACCCCATCTACTGCATAATCTTTGTATTGTTTTCCTTTTTTGCTTTCATGTTGAATTATTTTTGCCTTACATTCAACAACTATTATTAAATTAGAGTTTTGATTATACTGAACGATGAATTCAGGATAACCCTTGCCATTACCGCTTTTAGAAGCGTTTTTAAGCAACTTATCAATTTTAGGGTTTTGTGATGATTGCTCTTCTACAATAATGTTATTGGACTTATACAGAACATCATTCTTCAAGTGGTCCCTAACCATATTTTCGGTTATTCTTTCATTAGCCATTCGCCAACCCCCTGTAAGCAATATTCTTGCTAAACAAACTATTTAATCTGTCTTGTGTGTTAATTTGATAATTACCCTCATTAAGTCTTATAAAGTAAATTCATTTCCATAAAATTAAATAAACTTAATGTTTTTGCTTTTCTACTGTTGTGCATACACTTATTGACTTTATGTTTGATAATTATAGTATTTTAGGTGTTTTATAGTAAAAAACATTTACTTGTTTTGTAAAGTTCAAGGAATAATCTCCAACTTTTCTACACAGTTAATTGCCTATTTGTTTTGTAACGCTTGACGAATGAGCGACTCGGTAGACAAAGAATTATCGTTAATACCACCAAGCATTTTTTCTGCTTCTTTGGTTTTAAAGCCGAGTGCTTGCAGTGCTTGTAATGCCTTAGCGGTGTTTGGGTTGTTGTGACTAATATTTATAGTTTGGCGGATTGTGGTAGTGATGCTAAGTTTTGCTAAGCGGTCTTTGAGTTCAACGATAAGCTTTTGTGCGGTTTTTTTGCCAATGCTGGGTGTTTTAGCGAGTATTGCATCATCTTCATTCACAATAGCACTCACTAATGCGCCAATATCAAGATGAGAAAGAATCGCAAGCGCAGCCTTAGGACCAACGCCATTAACGCGAATCAATTCTCTAAAAAGTGTTTTTTCATCTTTAGAAATAAAACCATACAAAGTGTGTGCATCTTCTTTAACCTGCAAATGCGTATGCAAAACAATGCTAGTCTCATCGCCAATTTTATAAAAACTCGACATCGGACAAAGCAATTCGTAAGTTATATCCCCTACTTTAAATAAAATCTCAGGCGGGTTTTTTTCGATAATCTCGCCATTCAGTTGTGCAATCATAACCAAGGGTATTTTTCAAAATGCTGTTGCTCAAAAGCTTTTATCTCATCTGTGTGTTGCAGTGTTAGCTCGATATCATCTAAACCTTCCATCAAACGTCGCTTGCCCTCTGTATCAATCTTGAAGTTATAGGTATGTTGAGCAAATGTGATAGTTTGTTCCTCGAGATTGATAGTAATTTCACCTTTAAATACAAACAACTCATCTACAATATTATTATCTTGGACAATTGGTAAGATGCCATTCTTAAAACAGTTGTTATAAACAATATCGGCAAAACTGGGTGCAATAATAACGCGGAAACCATAATCGATTAGTGCCCAAGGGGCGTGTTCACGGCTTGAACCACAACCAAAATTCTCTCTTGCTAGTAAAATTTTCGCCCCTAAGTATTCGGGTTTGTTGAGAACAAATTTCTCGTTAAGTGGACGTTTGCTATTATCCATGTCCACCTCGCCATGATCTAGATAACGCCATTCATCAAACAAATTGACACCAAAACCCGAGCGCTTAATGGATTTTAAAAATTGTTTGGGAATAATCGCATCAGTATCGACGTTTGCTCTGTCAAGTGGCGCGGCAATTGAAGTTAAAGTGATAAATTTTTGCATTTTTAAACCTCTTATATATCCGAAAAATGCCCCGCAACAGCGGATGCCGCAGCAATTGCAGGGCTGACTAAATGTGTGAACGAGCCTTGCCCTTGACGATTTTCAAAGTTACGATTTGAAGTAGATGCACAGCGCTCACCAGCTTCAAGTTTATCGGCATTCATAGCCAAGCATATCGAACAACCACAAGCGACCATTAGTGGAGAATATGTGCAATTGGTAATTTTCTATAGTCTCTAAGTGGGATATTATCATTAATCAAGCTCTTTGTAAAAAGGTTTTTACCATTTACGGCAAGTTCTCAGTCTGCTTTTAAATCGTCATGGTGAACTTCAGTCCAAGCAACTATTAATTTGTGTTTATTATTAGGTAGTTTTCTAGAAAGCAAAGCACTACCTTTAATCGCATAAACTCAACCTATACCTGATAATCATATAAATGCGTGGCACACGATGTTTGTTGGTGTCGCAAACAAACATTCCAGTTAGAATACCGCAAAACATAGATATAGTTTGGCATAAGTTTTTGTTTTTATTAGATTGAATTAACTAAAGAATTGGGAATATTTTAACTAAAAGTTTAGGGGCGAACCTTGTCATTCATTTTTCTTAATATATTCAATCTGATTCCTAATACAGTCAATACTCTCAAAAACCACAGTTAGCGACTCATTTGTTTCTTCAGCATCTTCCTCAATATATTCAATCTTTTTCTTAATACAGTCAATGTCCTCAAAAGCCTTATTTAGTGCTATATTTGCTTCTTCGGCATTAAGCATTTGTCTGTTTTCAACTAGAGTGGTGTTATACTCTGTTAATTTTGCCAAATAAGTGTCTCGAAACCCCATAGGAACAAACAGTAGTAAAATTACTGAAAATGTTAATAATTCTGAAAAAAATGACCACTCTAAAAAATAAGCGGCACTCAGTACAATAGCTAAAACGAAACGGATAAAATCAAACCGTTTGGCAGAACTCAAAGCTGACTTGACATCATCTTGTAATAGCTTCTCTTGAAAATTACGACTCTTATCGTTTGTTTCTTTCATTTTTTCAACGAAGTGTATTTGACGAGACATAATATCTAGTGTTTTTAGCAAAGTCTACCACAAATCGCGCTCTTTGCCGCAGTGTAGGGGCTGACTAAATGTGTGAACGAGCCTTGCCCTTGACGATTTTCAAAGTTACGATTTGAAGTAGATGCACAGCGCTCACCAGCTTCAAGTTTATCAGCATTCATAGCCAAGCACATCGAGCAACCAGCTTCACGCCATTCAAATCCGCTATCTGTAAATATTTTGTCTAAGCCTTCAGCCTCAGCTTTTTGTTTAATTAGTCCCGAACCAGGTACAACCAGTGCAAGTTTAATATTATCAGCAATCCGTTTGCCTTGCAGAACACCAGCAGCAACGCGTAAGTCTTCAATACGAGAATTAGTGCAAGAACCAATAAACACCTTGTCAATTTTAATCTCGGATATTTTGGTATCGGCTTTAAGGTGAATGTAATCTAAGGCATTTTTCCAACTAGTTTTTTGCACAGAATCTTTGGCGTTTTTTGGATTAGGCACACGCCCGTCAATTGCTACCACCATCTCAGGAGAAGTTCCCCAAGTAACTTGTGGTTTAATATTATTAGCTTGAAAACATAATGTTTTGTCAAACCGCGCATTTGCATCAGAATGTAATGTTTGCCAATATGCAAGTGCTTTATTCCAGTTTTCACCAGTTGGCGCAAGTGGTCGACCTTTAACGTATTCAATGGTTTTATCATCAACTGCAACTAACCCCACGCGCGCACCTGCTTCAATAGCCATATTGCACAATGTCATTCTGCCTTCAACAGACAGTGCTGTAATTGTGCTACCTGTAAATTCAATGGCATAACCTGTGCCTCCCGCAGTGCCGATTTGTCCAATGATATAAAGCGCGATATCTTTAGCACTAACATGTGGATTGAGTTTGCCATTTACCTCGATTTTGAAGTTTTTTGATTTTGTTTGCCATAGGCAAGCTGTTGCTAAAACATGCTCGACTTCCGAGGTTCCAATACCAAAGGCTAATGCACCTAATGCACCATGTGTAGAAGTATGTGAATCGCCACAAACAACGCTCATACCAGGCAAGGTAGCACCTTGCT
Organism: uncultured PS1 clade bacterium; assembly: GCA_937950605.1. Taxonomy (GTDB): domain Bacteria; phylum Pseudomonadota; class Gammaproteobacteria; order PS1; family Pseudothioglobaceae; genus Thiodubiliella. Next base: position 7,526 of record CALFDA010000067.1, read on the forward strand.
CGGGACCAACCACATGTACAATGCCTTGACGAATATCATTCATTGGTATTTCATTAATGCCAAATTTTTTACAGTTTTTGTCCAGTGTTTGGATTTGCAATTTCGACACAGGGTCCGTAATACCTTCAACACCTAAAGAGCGCTGTGTAGTTGGCACATTATGCTCAGGCACTGCTAAGTTTGCTTGTACGCGCCATGGCTTTCTACCCGCTATTTCTAAGCCTTCGAAGGCTTGAGGGGAGGTCACTTCATGAATAAGTTGCCGATCAATATAAATTAGTGTGCTACCTTTTTCTTCGCACACTATGTGTGTGGACATTAATTTGTCATAAAGTGTTTGTTGCATTGTTGCTTAACTTGATAAAATTAGCCATTTTACATTACTTACTTGATTTTAGTAATTTTGCATGTGTGGACTGTGTGGACAATTTAGGTTTGACCAACAAGCAGTTAAAGCGCAAGATTTGCAGTCCATGATGCAAAAAATTGCACATAGAGGTCCTGATTATAGTGATGTTTGGTTAAATCAAAATATAGGTTTCGGACATCAAAGACTTAGTATTATTGATTTGTCTAATCATGCGCATCAACCGATGGTAGATAAGGCTTTAGGCTTAACCTTGGTGTTTAATGGTGCAATTTATAATTATAAATCTTTGCGTCAAACATTAGCTAAACAGGGCTATTGGTTTTTTTCTAACTCGGATACAGAAGTTATTCTTAAATCCTATCACAAATGGGGTGCAGATTGCGTGCAACATTTAGATGGAATGTTTGCTTTTTGCATTTACGATGGCGAAAAGTTGTTTGTCGCGCGTGATAGAATGGGTATTAAGCCATTGTATTTCAATCTTACAAATCAAGCTTTTAGTTTTGCATCTAATATACAGGCGTTAATAACATTGGGTGTTAATAACGTTATTAATTCAGTAGCATTACAACAACAATTATCCTTACATGGAGTTGTGCCAGCACCAAATACTATTTTGCGTGGTGTGAACAAGGTTAAACCTGCTACCACATTGAGTATTGACAACAAGGGCAAAATTGTTGAAAAAACCTATTGGCAGCCCAAAGCACAAAGATTAGGCTTAACAGATGATGCCTATTTGGAAAAAACCCATGAACTCTTGATAAATGCCGTTAATAAAAGAATGTTAGCAACAGATGTGCCTATAGGGGTGTTGCTTTCAGGCGGGCTAGACTCTTCTCTTTTGGTGGGGCTTTTGCATACAGCGGGATACAAAAAAATTCGCACTTTTTCAATTGGTTTTGAGGATATCGACGATGAAGCAGGTTCGGAATTTGAATATTCTGACCAAATAGTTAAAAAATTCAACACTCAACATGAAAAGATCAAGGTGAATAATGCGCAAGTTTTATCGCGATTATCAGAAGCGGTATCGCATATGGCAGAACCAATGGTAGGACAAGACGCTGTGGCATTTTATTTATTATCTGAACAGGTATCAAAGCATGTCAAGGTGGTACTCTCTGGACAAGGTGCTGATGAAGCATTTGCTGGATATTTTTGGTATCCGCGCATGCAAAGCGAATCAGGTGCTGAGTTTGAAAGATTTGCCAAACATTATATTGATCGGACATATGCAGAATATCTACAAACTATCAATACCAACTATCACACAGGCAATCACACGCAAGATTGGATAAATAAAGAATTTAGCAAACCAAATACAGAAGAATTTATGGATAAGGTTTTGCGCACCGATATTACACGCTTGATTGTTGATGATCCGCTAAAACGTGTTGACAATATGACAATGGCATGGGGTTTAGAAGCACGCGTGCCTTTTATGGATACGCATTTGGTTGAGCACGCACTAAGTATGCCACCAAGTCTAAAAATGCGTGATAAAGGGAAATATCCGCTCAAGCAGATTGCCCGTGGATTATTGTCTAATAGCGTGATTAACCGAAAAAAAGGATATTTTCCCATGCCCGCACTTAAATATGTGCGTGGTGAGTTTTTAGACTTTATGGCAGATATTCTGAATTCTAGTGCTTGTATTAATCGGGGTATTTACAATCAAGCGATGATACAAAAAATCATCAATCAGCCCGAACAATACATGACAGCACTAAATGGTTCAAGGCTTTGGCACTTAGCATTATTGGAATATTGGCTACAAATTAACATTGATAATCACACATAAAATGGTAAAAATTGCATACACTCTTTTATCAATATTAATTTACGAGTGATTAAAGAGCTAGTAAATAATGGGTAAACATGTCGTCGGTAACAAACATGAAAGACAAAAACATTGTAAATGTTCGATTTAAAATTGACTTAGATGAGCGTAGATTGATTGACAAGCTAGCGGAAGATAGCGGTTTTGTCGCATATAGCAAAAAAGTCAAATACATAATTAATCAATATGCTAATTTAGTGCAACAGCAACAAATTACACCGCATGAATCGAGAGCCAAACGCAAGACATCAGATTCCAGCACAAACCAGCCATTGGATAAAATTATTATTTATACCGATGGGGGTTGTCGTGGGAATCCTGGTATTGGCGGTTGGGGGGCGTGGTTACGCTATGGTAAGCATGAAAAAAAACTCAATGGTGCACAGCAAAACACCACTAACAATCGCATGGAACTTATGGCTTGTATCAAAGCACTAGAATCACTCAAATTAAAAAAGCCTATTGATTTATACACCGATTCAAGATACGTCAAAGACGGCATCACTCAGTGGATTATCCAGTGGAAGAAAAAAGACTGGAAAAGAAAAAAACAACCTGTCAAAAATGCAGATTTATGGAAAAAACTCGATAAACTCAACCAAAAACACCAAGTATCTTGGTTTTGGGTTAAAGGTCATAGCGGGCAAAAAGGCAATGATATAGCGGATTTGCTAGCTAATCAAGCAATGGATAACCTTTGAGTTAAAATTATTGTAAAACTCTATTTTTAAAAGTCTCACACTATTACCACTTCGGTTTCTAAATTAATATTAAACTTGGATTGGACAGTGTGTTGGATATGTTGAATGAGGTTTTCAATATCATCGCTACTAGCATGGTTTTGATTGATAATATAGTTAGCATGTTTAATAGACACGCAAGCACCACCTATGCAATAACCCTTTAAGCCGCTATCTTCAATCAGTTTTGCAGCAAAATGATTAGTTGGATTTTTAAATACACTGCCACAACTTGCTTGCCCCACAGGTTGTGTATCATTGCGTTTTTTTAACAAAGTTTTGGCATCTTGTTGTTTATTAGTTTGTGAGAATGTTAAATTTGCACCAATAAAATATTCACCCTTATGTTTTGGTTCTACCTTTCTATAACCAATACTAAATTCATCGGGGCTACGTTTAAAAACTTGTCCTAAAATATTGATAGTCATAACAGAATCCACATAACTCCAAATTTCAAAACCAAAAGCCCCAGAGTTCATTGCCAATGCACCGCCAACACTGCCAGGGATTGCACTTAAAAATTCACTGCCATACAAACCTTGAGATTCGCAAAATCGAGAAAGTTTTGCTAGTGTAACTCCAGCGTCTGCACAAATAATACTATCGTTGATATTGAGTTGATTAAGTTGCGTGAGTTTAATAACAACCCCAAAAAATCCTCTATCGCGCACCAACAAATTGCTACCTAGTCCCAACATTAATATAGGTTTTTGATTATTTTTTAAAAAATTAGATAATTCATTTAGTGTTTGAGGAATAAAAAAATCTTGCGCAGGACCGCCCGCTCTAAGCGAGCAGTGTTTACTCATAGACTCGTTATGAATTAGCATATTTTTTAATAATAGGCTTGGATAAAGTATGAATATCGCCCGCCCCTAACGTTAGCACAATATCATCGCTTTTAATAATATTAGGCAAAATTTTCAGCGCCTCTTTGGTGTTTTTAACGACTATCGGATTCAGCGAAGAGTGTTGCCGAATACTATTTGCCAGAGTGTTAGAATTAATATTAGCGATTGGACGCTCGCTAGCAGGATAAACTTCAAGCAAAACCAATGTATCCGCTTTAGACAACACTTGAGAAAAATCATCAAATAAATCTCGTGTTCTTGAATAACGATGTGGTTGAAAAATAACCACTAATTTTTTGTTTTTATAAGTGTTTTTTAGACTATCAAAAACCGCCAAAATCTCATTAGGATGATGCCCGTAATCATCATATAGAGTGATTTTATGGTCGTTAATGATGATCTCTCCGTGATAATCTAGGCGGCGCTCAACTCCGCCAAAACTTTTTAGTGCGCTTTGAATAATATCGACATCAATACCTAATTCGCCAGCCACACCAATTGCTGCCAGGGTATTAAGAATATTGTGCTTTCCAATAATATTTAGGGTAGCCTCAAAAAATTGGTTTTTAGGGGCGTAAATCACTTCAAAATGCATTTTTCTATCAGATTGACTAATATTTATTGCCCGAATATCAACCCCATTAGCAAAACCATAAGTGATTATAGGACGGTGAATCTTGCTAAGTATATTTTGCACACCAACATCATCTGCACATAATATGCAAGCACCATAAAAAGGCAGATTAGAGGTGAAATTAATAAAAGCACTAGTTAGTTTATTGTAATCATTGTCATAGGTACCCATATGGTCTTGGTCAATATTAGTAATGACGCTTAGCATAGGCTGTAACAATAAAAAAGAGGCATCAGATTCATCAGCCTCAGCAACCAAATAATCACTTCCCCCTAGCTTTGCATTAATGCCACTAGAATTTAAGACACCGCCAACGATATAGGTTGGATCAAGTTGAGCAGTATTTAGAATGTGGGTGATTAAACTAGTGGTAGTGGTTTTTCCATGAGTGCCTGCAACCGCAATGCCAAAACGAAAACGCATAATTTCAGCCAACATTTCCGCCCTAGGGACAATCGGAATATTGTCCTTTTGCGCTTTAACAAGTTCTGGATTTTTTTGCTCAATAGCACTAGAAACAACCACGGCATCAACGTCTTCTACATTATTTTGCTGATGTTTATCAAAAATTTTACAGCCCAATTTTTGTAAACGCCTAGTAATATCACTTGAATTTAAATCCGAACCCGAAATATGGTAACCCAAATTATGCAATACTTCGGCAATACCACTCATGCCTGAACCGCCAATACCAATAAAATGGATTTTTTTGATTCTAGAACTAAAGGCAGGCAATAAATTGTTCATGGTTTTGAAACGCTAATAATGCTTAATACTTGAATACCCCTGCCTTTGCCAAAATCGGTTAAACCCTCGCCTGTAGTGGCGGTAATACCCACATCTTCGACTTTAATGCCAATCAAGTTAGCAATATTAGCTTTCATTTTTGCTATTTTTGGCGAAATTTTAGGGCTTAGGCATTCAATTGAAATGGCAATATGGTTAATTGTCCACCCCTTTAATTCTTGCAGTGCAAGTTTTAAATATTCGGCACTATTGGTAATATTTTGTTGGCAAAGTTCATCAGCCTTAGTGCCAAGAATATTTTTTCCAGTGATTGAAGATATAGCATTAGTAATTGAATGTAGTACCACATCTGCATCACTATTGCCTTTCAACCCTTTAGCATGGATAAATTCAACCCCCCCTAAAATCAATGGTTTGTTGTTTTCGTGCTCAAAAGCGTGGGAGTCTTGTCCGATACCTGTTTTAATTTTCACTCTTGGTTGTGTTTAAGATAAAAATTTGCCAATGCTAAATCTTCCTCTGTGGTGATTTTTAAATTATTTTTACTTGATTCAACCAACACAGAACTCAAACCTAAATGCTCAATGCTATTCGCTTCATCGGTAATAAATAAATTATTTTTTACCACATTCTCTAATGCTTCCGATAATACCGAAAAACGATACATTTGTGGGGTTTGTGCTTGCCAAAGTTTGAATCTGTCGAGTGTAGATGTTGCAATATTGCCATCAGACTTTTTGATAGTATCCACTACCCGTGTTGCTAACAGACCACCGACAGGATTATCTTTGAGTTGGGTTATAAGGTTTTGCACTTCGCTAGCTTTCACGCAAGGTCGAACAGCATCATGCACTAATACCCAATCATTGTCTTTGGCAAAAGGACGCAATAACTTTAATGCCGCAATAACAGAATGGAAACGCTCTTTGCCACCAATAGCAGTTGCTAGTATTTTTTTGTGCCGAGCAAAATTTGAGTGTTTAAAATTGCTATCATTTTTAGCAATGGCAATTACACAACCTTTTATTTGCTTAATATTTAATAAAGTTTTAAGGGTTTGGTCAAGCACACTCAAACCATTTTCTAATTTAAGATATTGCTTAGGTTGCCCCGCGTTCATGCGTGAACCAATACCACTTGCAGGTACAATAAGAAAATGTTGAGCAGTTGTCATATTGCAAAAAACCTAACTTTAAAATTCTAATTTAGTTTGGATTTTATTTTATTACATGAATATGAATAAAATGTTTCTGCTCTCTAAGAAATATTTGATTTATTTATTGTTTGTTGCTTTTGAATCTATTCTGTGTTAGGTTCCATCATAGTTTCAAAATTATTGATTTGTTCTCATAAGAATTGCTATGTAAATTTTTTCAAAAATTCTTTGATAAAATTTTGTATCTTCTACTGGTACAGAATTTTGGAAATCAGAATATACAGACTTTTGATGATTAACAAAGTTTAATCTAACAGCAACTTTTTTGGCTGACATACTCTCAATAAATGCTGTTGCTTTTGTATGTTCCACATAATCTACAGCAAATAGAAAATTAACTTTTCTTTGAATACTCTCAGGGCTTGAGGCAGTAATAAAACCAGTGCCAGCGTCTGCTGATGTAACAGTGTAACCTTTATCTTGAAATACCGATAAAGTTGCATTAAATACTGTCTGATAGGGTGCGTCAAACTCTCTTTTCTGCATGGCTTGCAACTCTAAACTGGTTTTTGTTGGTTTATAATTTTTTTGTAGACCTGCGCAACCAAACACAAAAATAGTTAGTACAAATATTGTCAATATTTTTATTTTATTTTTAAACATAATTTACTCCTTAATACAAAAAATTAGAAACTTGATGTTCTATATGAAAAATCTTTAACTTTATTATCTTTATCAAATTTAATAATAATGGTTAATGTTAATGTAAGTAAGATTAATATTTTATCCATTTATTTATTCCTAATAAAATTGCTAGCTTTTAAAATTCAATAATAGGTAAGCTAACTTAACCTGTTATACATATAAATGTTTGAAATGCGCTTATTATACTGGGTTGCTAATTTCAATAAATTGGTGTTGCAACTCAAACTTAGCGCTTAGATGTTGACATAAGGCTTGCACTCCATAACGCTCGGTGGCGTGGTGTCCTGCAGAGATAAAAGCAATATTGTTTTCTTTGGCGATTGCTGGAATTTGCTCGGAAACTTCACCAGTGATAAAACAATCCGCATCAATATTAATGGCATGCTTGATATAAGTTTGCGCGCCACCCGAACACCAAGCAATTTTACGAATACATTTGGGTAAATCACCAAAAATCAAAGGCATGCGCATAGTTACGCGCTCGATCAATTTAGCAATGCTCTCGAGTGTTGTGTCAACCTCCCCCTGCCAAACTAATGTATCACCAATCGGCACTGGATTTTGAATATTAAGCCTCGTTGCTAGTTGAATATTATTGCCCACTACACAATGGGCATCAAGGGGCAGGTGATAGGCAAATAAATTAATATCATGCTCAAGTAAAGCTTTAATGCGATTTTTCTTAATGCCAATTATCTCGGGTGCCTCATCTTTCCAAAAAAATCCATGATGCACAAACAACGCATCGGCTTTTTTGTTAATAGCTATATCAATCAAATCTTGATTAGCACTCACCCCTGAAATGATATTTTGAATAACTTTTTTGCCCTGAATTTGCAAGCCATTTGGACAATAATCAGAAAATTTATCAACTTGCAAATATTGATGACAATACTCAGTTAATATTTTTTGCTCAATCATAAAATTTCTCTACCACCGTAATAAATTTTTGATTTTGTTCACTGCTACCAACTGTAACACGCAAACAATTGTTGAGTTTTGGTGTGTTGCTAAGGTTTTTAATCAACACCCCTTGTTGTTTAAGTGTTGCAAATAATGCATTGGCTTTTGGTGCTTTAAATAAAATAAAATTTGCTTGTGATGGATAAACTTGCAAACCATCAATACTGCCTAATGCCGATGAAAGCTTATCGCGTTCAGCAAGAATGATTTTTGCGTTGGCATTGATGGTGTCTTTTTCTTGCAATAAAAAATTAGCACTAACTTGCGTAAGTGTGTTGATATTGTAAGGCAATCTTAGTTTATCTAGTTGTGTAATGCTATTTTGTGCGCCAATCAACAAGCCTAAACGCATTCCAGCAAAACCAATTTTTGAAACAGTTCTAAGCAACACTAGATTAGGGTATTTTTTAATATCCGCCAAAAAACTGTCATGTGCATAAGCATAATAAGCCTCATCTAGCACAATAAGCGCATTGCTTGCAGTGATAATTTTTTCAATGCTATTTCTACAAAATACATTTCCAGTTGGATTATTTGGATAAGCAATAAAAATGAGTTTTGGCTGGTGGTTTGCAATAGCATGCAACATGGCACTTAAATCAATTTCAAACGCATCGTCCAAATCAACGCTGTGATAATGCAAACGTGTAAGTTTTGCAATCATTTCATACATCACAAAGCTCGGGGTGACACCCAAAATAGTATCATTTGCATCACAAGCAAGCGCTAATAATTGAATCAATTCATCTGAACCATTGCCTAGCAACACCCCAAATTCGCTAGGAATATCCATCAACTTGCGCAAAGTTTGTCGCAGTTCTGTAGCACTTGGATTAGGATAACGATTAAGTTCGCTACGGGCTAAATAGGACAGATATTGCCTGATGAGATTATCTGATAGGGGAAATGGGGACTCCATAGCATCTAGCTTAAGCATACCGTCAGATTCGGGAACATGATAGGCGTTAATAGATTGAATATCATGACGCAACCAGTTATTAATAAAACTCATAGAGATTTGTGATGTGAATATTGATAATTGTTCATAGTTTATGACAAGGTATTGTGATTTTTCTGTTAGGATGATGTTGCATTTTACCGATACTCTTGGCATTTAACAAAGTCTGGTAAGTATAGTCTAATGCCTGTTGGCAGGCATCTTGTATGGATAACCCATGCGCTATTAAGGCGGCAATAGCACTAGATAACGTACAGCCTGAACCGTGATAATTACCTAATAACTTGTCATAAGTATAGTTTTTGACTAACTTGGCATGATGATATAAACGATGTTCAATCATAGTATATGAAACATCAGTGGTAGTTAGTAGCACCCAATCACAGGGTAGTTTTTTTATGGCTTTTTGTTCGTTCCGCTCGTTAGATAAAGCACGCAATTCTGCCATATTTGGAGTCAGAATTTTCACCAAAGGCAATAAATATTTTCTCATTGCTAATATTGCTTGTGCTTGCAACAAAGCATCTTGAGTGCTAGATTTAATAATTGGATCAAGCACAATGATTTGGTTTTTTACTAACTTGGCGATAGTTTTTATTTGCTCGCTAGAACAAATTAATCCAATTTTGACAACATTAAAATCGACATCAGTTTGCAAGTGGCGAAATTGTCTATCGATTATCTTAACATCAACAGGCTCAATATGGACAACAGACTGCGTATTTTGCACCGTCATTGTTGTGATGATTGGTAATGTTGTCAATCCAAATTGACTAATCGTCTCAATATCAGCACTTATACCAGCACCGCCACACGGGTCAAGTCCAGATAAAACTAAAACAGCATCATTCAATCGTTTCTTTTTCAATTAGATGATTGATTACATCAAATACACGGATTTTGCTGCCTGCATGTTTGGTATCCACCAAATATTTGCCCGCAACAATAAAAGAAGGAACGCCCTCCACCCCCCGATATTTCTTGGTGCTAACTTTGGATTTATTAACCTTAACATGCACTGAAAATGATTTAAAAGAATTTTGCGCTTTGGTTTTATCCACACCATGCTCAACTAACCAATCGATAAAATCTTCATTATCGATAAAAGCTTCTTTTTCTACGTGGATTGTATGAAACAGAGCTTCGTGTAGCCTATCTGTCTCACCAAGATGTTCTAATACATAATATAAAACTGCGCCACTTACCCAACGGTCAGAAAAAACCGCAGGCTGGCGTACAAATTGCGCAGAACTTGGCATAGTTTTAAGCCAATTATTGACTAATGGTTCAATATCAAAACAATGTGGGCAATAATACCAAAATAACTCACGCACCTCGATTTTGTCGTTAGTAGTGGTTTTAATGGGCTTATCGAACACAACATAATCAACACCTGCTTGATAATTAGCGCTGGTGATACCAGAAAATATTAACAACAAACCAAACAATATTTTTTTCATTGTGACTCCTTAGAAAATTACACAGTACTTTAGAATTTTAGAACGCTGATATTATACGATTGCAATGGGGGCTTAGTTGCTAATAATTGTGCGTAAGTTTTTTGCTCCAGCGGATGAATACCATTTGGATTCAGTTGTGCTAATGGTGCTAATACAAAACTATATTTTAAAATATCATCTCTAGGCAGGTTATTTGCTTTATCAATAATGTTGTCATACAGCACCAAATCTAAGTCAATTATTCGAGAGGAAAACTTTGCTTTAGATCTATCTCTACCTTGATTATCCTCAATTATATGCAACACACTCAACACATCAATAACACTCAAATCTGTTGTCGCATTAACACCTATATTGTAAAAATCAGCACCTTCAAACCCAGCCGCCTTACTTTCAAAAATATCAGAACACACAAGATCAAAAAAATTAAGTCGCAAAGCGTTCAATGCCTGCGCAATGTTTTTTCTACGATCTTGGTTTGAACCAATATTAATATGGATATGGTGCTTCATTGACGTTTTAACAACAAGTGGGTGCTTTGTAGTTGCTTCTTGCTCTTTCAATAATGACACCCACGCCTTGTGCGCCTGTAAGTGCCTCGCCCTTGTTAAGCGTGAGTTTAACTTTTGCCACGCCAAATTCTTTAATAATAATTTGCGTAATTTTCTCTGCTAAAGTTTCTACTAATTGAAACTCGCTAGATTGAACAAATTCAATCAATCTTTTAGATACTGCTTTATAGTCCAGAGCTTGGTCAATATGATCTGTTGTGCTAGCGACTTTGGTGTCTACTGACATCTTAATATCTAAAATAATATCCTGACGAATTTTTCGCTCCCAATCATAAATGCCGATCACGGTATCAATTTTCAACCCTTGAATAAATACAATATCCATAGTAACATCTCAAAATCTTGATATTATAGAGGGCATTATGTTACCTATTTTGATTGTTGTTAGTTACCTAATCGGTTCACTCTCCAGTGCTATTTTGGTCTGTAAAGTCTTTGGTCTGCCCGACCCACGCACTCAAGGCTCTAACAATCCAGGCACGACTAATGTCTTGCGTATTGGAGGCAAAAAAGCGGGTGCTATCACCTTGATTGGCGATGGCACTAAGGGTGCTATTCCAATACTTATCGCACAAACAATGGGGTTTGACTTATTATCAATGACATTTGTTGCGTTCGCAGCTTTCTTGGGGCATATTTATCCAATTTTCTTTGGTTTTAAGGGCGGTAAAGGTGTGGCAACTTTCTTAGGTGCTTTGTTTGCTTTGAATTATCTAGTAGGTTTGAGTTTTGCGCTGATTTGGCTTGTTGTCGCAAAAGTGTTAAAAATGTCTTCACTCGCTGGACTTATTGCTACCTTGTCAACCCCTGTTATTTTTTATTTTCTAAACGCTAAAAATTTAAATGCAACTTATGTTGTTATGCTAATCTGTATGTGGATTTTTTATACACATAGAAGCAACATCAGGCGTATGTTATCAGGTGCAGAAGATAAGATTAATTCTTGATATTAAAACCTTTTTTAAGTAAATAAAGCGACACTACAAACAGTATAGCAATCGTTGTTAATAACATTGAGAGTGAAGTTGTCAAATCAGCATCGCTCACCCCTAAAAAACCTAAACGAAAACTATCAATCATATAATAAATAGGGTTGAGCAGGCTAACACTTTGCCAAAATTCTGGCAAAATTTCAACACTGTAAAACATACCGCCTAAATAAGTCATAGGCATCAAAACAAAATTTGGAACAACATAAACATCACTAAATGATTTGGCAAATACCGCATTAATAAACCCTGCTAAAGAAAACAAAACAGCAGTTAACAAAAAAATAACTAAAGTGATTGAAACTGAATAAATCTCAAAATCCATAAAAAATGAGGCTGTAAGATACACCCCCATACCCACAACAAAACCACGTGCAACACCACTAGAAATATAACCTAATAACACAATCCAATAAGGTGCTGGAGAAACTAATATTTCCTCAATAGAATGGTTAAATTTTGCCAAAAAAAGTGCAAACATGGTGTTGGTATAAGAATTGGTAATCACCGTCATTAGAATCACCCCAGGAATAATAAAATGCACATAATTCACGCCTTGCATCAATCCGATACGCTCGCCCATCAAGCCACCAAAAATCAACAAATAAAGCAAAGTAGTAATGATCGATGGAAAAATTGTTTGCACCCAAATGCGTGAGAAGCGCAAAATTTCTTTAATAACTATGGTTTTATAAACAATCCACATATTAACTGGTTAAATTTATAAATAATGTTTCTAAGCGATTTTGCGCATTACGCACATGCTTAATACTAATACCTTGTTGAGATAATGCCCGCAACATGTCGGTAATATTGATATTTTGTCCTAAAGCCACTTGCAAAGTGTAATCATCTAGCCTTGTACACTCAAATTGCATTTGTTGGATTGTTTCGGGCAATATACTTGTAGTCTCTAGAATTAATATCTGGTGTGAGACTTTTGCTAGTAATTTTTTCATGCTAGTTTGCTCAACCACCTTACCTGCATTAAGAATTGCAATATTGCGACACAACGATTCTGCTTCTTCTAAATAATGCGTGGTTAAAATAATAGTCATACCTAGCTGATTCAGCTCTTTTAAATACGCCCATATAAAACGACGAATCTCAACATCAGCCCCAGCTGTTGGCTCATCTAAGATTAATATTTTCGGCTGATGGACAAGTGCCCTTGCTAGCATTAAACGACGTTTCATGCCCCCAGACAAAGACCCTGCTGCATCGTTGCGTTTATCCCAAAGGTGCATTTTTTTAAGCAAAATTTTTGTCTGAATTTTAGCCTTTGAGCGTGAAATTCCATAATAACCCGCTTGATTGTTTAATATTTCTGTAATGCAATCAAACATGTCAAAATTAAATTCTTGTGGCATTAAGCCAATCAAGCGTTTCACGTCATTTGTTTGCGTACTGTGATTAAGTCCTAGCACCCAAATATCGCCTGCGGTTTTGTTTAACAAACCACAAATAATGCCAATTGCTGTGGTTTTACCTGCACCATTACTACCCAAAAGCGCAAAAAAATCACCCTCTTCTACCGATAAATTAATGCCTTTTAAAGCATGAAAATTATTAGCATAAACTTTAGTGAGTGTTTTAATAGTAAGTGCCTTCATTGACAAATATTATCCGCTTTTTATGCGATAATTACACGCCCTAAAATCACGCATTTGCTTATGTCTGAAATTAAAAACATACAATTACCTGATATTGGTGATTTTGACGAAGTGGAAATTATTGAGATTTTAGTCTCAGTTGGCGACACAATCGCAGCACAAGACAGCATAATCACGCTTGAGAGCGATAAGGCTTCGATGGAAATCCCAACACCTGTTGCGGGCAAGGTACTTGATATTCATGTTGCTTTGGGGGATAAAATTAAACAAGGAGATTTAATTCTTAATATTGAAACCACAGACACCGACACACCTAAAACACAAAAAAGTGCACCAACTGTGGCGCAGTCCATACCAACTCCCAAACCAGAACCAACAACCAAGCCCACAACAACACGAAACTCAAACCAATTTGTATCAAAATTTCCTAATAACAATTTTCATGCCTCTCCCTCTGTTCGCAAATTAGCTCGTGAATTAGGTGTCGATTTATCTAATGTAGTGGGTACTGGACAAAAAAGCAGAATACTAGATACTGATCTTAAAATATATGTCAAACGCATTATCACCTCAAAGGAGGGTAACGCACTACCTAAAACCCCAATCATTGATTTTTCCAAATTTGGCACAACTGAAACCCTTAAACTATCAAGAATTAACAAATTATCAGGCAAACACCTAACTGCATGTTGGCTTAATATTCCACATGTTACTCAATTTGATGAAGTCAACATTGACAAAATGCAGGCTTACCGACAAGCACAAAAAGCTCGAGGCGTTAAGCTTACACCTTTGGTGTTTATCATGAAGGCTGTGATTGAAGCATTGCAAACACACCCGCGTTTTAACGCCTCATTAGACGAATCTGGTGAAACCTTAATACTAAAAAAATATTTTAATTTGGGTATCGCTATGGATACCCCGAACGGTTTAGTCGTTCCAGTTATTCGTGATGTTGACAAAAAATCACTAACTGAACTTGCTACTGAACTCTTTGAGACTTCTACCAAGGCACGTGAGGGCAAACTCAAGCCAGATGATATGCAAGGCGCAGGATTTACTATCTCAAGCCTTGGTGGTATTGGTGGCATGCAATTCACCCCAATTGTCAATGCGCCTGAAGTGGCTATTTTGGGTGTCTCGCGCTCGATTTACAAACCTGTTTGGAATGGCGAGCAATTTATTCCAAAACTCATGTTGCCCCTAGCTTTATCTTATGATCATCGCGTGATTGATGGCGCACAGGGCGCGCGCTTTATGCAAGATTTAAATGCAATATTGACAGAGGCAAGCTATGATTAAAACCCAAATTGTTGTTATTGGTTCTGGACCTGGTGGTTATACAGCTGCCTTTCGTGCGGCTGATTTAGGTAAAAAAGTCACACTTATTGAGTGCCACAAAAATCTCGGAGGTGTATGTTTAAATGTGGGATGTATTCCTTCAAAAGCCCTATTACATACAGCCCAAATTATTAACGAAGCTAGACAAGCCCAACATCTTGGTGTGAGTTTTAACGCACCAAAAATTGACATTAACGTGGTGCGACAAAATAAAGATAATATAGTTGATAAACTCACCAATGGCATCAAAGCTCTAGCACAAGCAAGAGGCGTACAAGTAGTAAATGGCTATGCTAAATTTATCTCTAACACGCAAATCAAGACTGATGATGTAATTATAGAATTTGAACATGCCATTATTGCTGCGGGTAGTCGTGTTACAAAACCTGATGTTTTTCCATTTGATGACCCACGCGTCATGGACTCAACTGATGCACTTGACTTAAAAAATGTGCCAAAACGTTTGCTTATTGTTGGCGGTGGCATTATTGGCTTAGAGATGGCAACTATCTACTCGGCACTAGGAAGTGAAATAACTGTGGTAGAAATTGCAAATCAACTAATTGCAGCAGCCGACAAAGATATTGTTAGCCCGCTGTTCAGGCGCATTAAAAAACAATACGCCAATATTTTTCTCAACACTAAAGTTAGTAGCATGGACGTGCAAGACGATGGTATCAAAGTCGGTTTTGAAGGCAGGGGCGCACCAGAATTCGACATATTTGATAAGGTTTTAGTTGCAATCGGTCGCACACCTAATGGCAAACTGATTGATGCTGATAAAGCAGGTGTGAATGTTGATGATTGGGGCTTTATCCCTGTTGATAAACAAATGAAAACCAATGTTGAAAACATCTACGCCATTGGCGATATTGTTGGTCAGCCAATGCTTGCTCATAAAGCGGTACACGAAGCAAAAGTTGCCGCAGAAGTTATTGCGGGATACAAATCAGGTTTTGATGCTATCACCATTCCAGCGGTTGCCTACACCGACCCCGAAGTCGCATGGACAGGCAAAACCGAAAAACAACTTAAAGCCGAAGGCATAGCCTATGAAGTCGGTAAATTCCCTTGGTTAGCCTCTGGTAGAAGTCTAAGTATCGGTAGAAATGAAGGTATATCAAAAGCTTTATTTGACAAACACACCCACCGCATCATTGGTATGGGCATTTGTGGCACTAATGCTGGCGAGATCATTGCCGAACCGACTTTAGCGATTGAAATGGGTTGTGATATGAGCGACATTGCTCTTACCGTCCACGCCCACCCAACACTAAGCGAAACCACCGCTTTTGCGGTTGAAATGGCAGAAGGTACGATTACCGACCTATTGCCACCTAGAAAGAAAAAATGAATATAGACCAAGTTGAATGATTTTTGACCTTTATTATCGGTTCTTTTTATTTGGGGGTTGGTGGTTTCTTATGCTCTACTGTGTTTAGTTTTGATAAACTTTCGGTCGCTGTTTTTTGGGTTTATAAGTTTAGTCATTGTTTAAAATACTTTTGGTAATGTATAGGCATTCCACTTTCTAAATTTGCTATATTTTTCTTTATACATTCAGCCCACTTTTTCAGTAAAAAATCTTTTGCCTGTTGCATATTCCTGCTTTCTATCTTTCTGCATTTATCCCATTTAGATTGGATAGGTGGATTATTATGGCTAACGTTTACCCCTTCTTCACATATATTTTTTAGACTAACAAAAAATATATCGCCAACATTGTTTTTATTTACAACCAAATAATAGAAATCTCTTTCTTGCGATAAATTTTCATTTTCTTTCATAGTTTTAAAAAATACTGCATTTCTATCGGAAACTTGATGGGTATTCTCATCTCCTGTTAATAGCCAATATATTGCTTTCTTAGCATTCATATTATCATTGCCACTTAAGTTGCTAATCTTAATATCACAATAATAGGAATTATTGTCTTTGTCATAACAAATAAAATCATACCAATGTCTATTATTTTTAGTGTTTGGAGTAAGAACAGACCAACTTTTATTTTTTACATTTTGCAAAGCTGAAATAATTATTTTTTCTGAATTTGCAGAATCTGACCTGCCATCACCACTTCCGCTACTTAAAACTAATTTACAATTAATCAAATAGTCTCTAATTTCGTTTAATATTCTAGGAATCATACTACAATATTTTCTAAACTTCTTTGTGAAAAAATATATCTTCCTCCACCTTTAAACCCTAACGCATTCCAGTCTATATTGTTTAATCTTCTACATTCAGAACGTAGATTTATACTTTTACATTTTGGAAACAATGCTAACATTGAACCATCGTAAGCCTCTATATCACTTATAAAAAAAGGGTTTTCTTTTCTTGTT
>CALFDA010000068.1 GCA_937950605.1 uncultured PS1 clade bacterium
TCAATTAACACCTCTAAATCTTGCTTAACTTTTTTAGCAATTAGACTAAAGTCTGTGTTTAGAGTCTTGCCATCTTTGATAGTAATGTCATAGACATAACCTGATTGGACTTTGACGTGTTGAATACCCTTGCCCTTGTCGACAATGATGTTGTTTTTGTTTAAGTTGCTAACAGTTGCTTGCGCTTTCTGTTGCAACATTTCCAGCATTTCTTGTGTTGTTGCCATCTCATTACTCCTACAAAGTGCCTACTATTTTACATAAACCTTACAATTTTTTGGGTTTATTTTTATACTTTATTATTTATAAAAAATATATATTTTACACTTTAAAAACAGTTTGTTTTTGTGTAAAATGTCGCCCAAATTTTTTATTTGGGAAGTAAAAAAATCAATCGAAAAAGCCAGAATTTATCTAGTTATTAAGGCTTATAATTGGTTGTTATTATACTTTAACAAATGTTTTAATAGCAAGGATAAATAAGAGAATTTGCAAGTATTGAGGGTGGGGTGAAAAAAGTTAATAAATGCACAAATTTAGCAAATGTGTCATGATTAAAGTCATTTCTAATAACCTAAAACAATGGCGCTAAAAATATTGTCAGATTTAGTATTTGAAAGATGAAGTTATATGAATGTAGTATTATTTCACCCAATCAACAACATGTTGGTGAATTTTTTCTTGTGGAATTTCGTTGTCTCTAAAAATACGCCCGCGCACAGAAATGCCTGCTAAATGGACTGAATTAGTATCACCGCTGATTAAAGGATGCCAATCAAATAAAGGTTTGTCCTCGTGTAACAAACGATAAGCACAAGTTTTTGGCAACCAATTAAACTTCTTGCCCCAATCGGGGTCAATGCTTAAACAATCTGGAACTAAACGCTGACGCATTTGATAATGTGGGCATTGGCAGGTTTCTTCATCAAGGTAGCGACATGCAATATCAGTAAAATAGATTTCATTGCTATCCTCGTCCTCAATTTTGTGCAAACAACAACGCCCACAGCCATCGCACAACGATTCCCATTGCGAGTATGTCATCTCAGATAAAGACAAGGTTTGCCAAAAATTATCGCTAATGGTTTTGTGTGCTATCATTGTATTTTGTTATATACGACAAAATATCTTTGCCAGATTGATTGCCTTGTTCGGCAGAAGAGTTTGCCCAAAAAACTGCCATTTGATAATTACTTTTAACGCCAATACCTTTAAGATACATAATCGCTAAAGAATTTTTTGACTGCGCCAAACCTTGCTTAGCTGATTTTTGCATTAATAAAAAGGCTCTCTTTTCGTCTTTAGGCGCTAGCATGCCATCGCTAAGTACAAGGCTTAGATTATATTGTGCAGTCGGGTCTCCTTGTTCGGCATCTAAGTTGAGTTTTTTAATACTCTCATTGGTTGCTTTAGTATTTTCTGCCAAAGAGTGCCTGATTGCTTCTGCATCAGGCATAGTAATAATTTGTTTTGTTGTAGAATTATCAGATATTTTTTCTTCCAATTCACCAAAAGTTTTTGCTATTTGATTTTCCGTTACGTTTGGCACATATGCATCAAGTTGGCTTAAAAAGAATTGTGCTAATGTATGTCCTTTTTTAAAAGCTTGATAATACCAATATTTTGCTTTGCTCAAATCTTGCGTAACTTGTGCGCTTGTATGATAAATACGCGCCACTAAAAATTGAGCCTCTTTATTGCCTTTTGTAGCAACTGCTAATGCTAATTTGAGTGCCGCAATATCATCTTTTTCACTTAAATAACCTTGATGATATATTTCAGCCAGACGTAATTGTGCTTTGGCGAACTCTTGTTTTGCAGATTGTTGATACATTAGCAGAGCTTGAAAAAATTTATTTTGACGCTCAAGCAATGAAGCTAGATAATATTGTGCTTCGGCATTTGAATGCAAGGCCGCGGCTTCGTACCAAACTTGTGCTAATATGTAGTTTTTTTCAACACCTTTGCCTTGATCATAAAGTTTTGCCAATTCTAATTGCGCAGGCACAAACTGAAGTTTAGCGGCTTTCTCATACCAGTAATGCGCCTGCTCATAATCGAATTCCACACCGCTCCCGTGGTGATACATTGAGGCCAATTTGTACTGTGCGTCCACAAAGTTTTGTTGCGCTGCCTTTGCGTACCAAAATAGTGCTTGCTTAAAATTTTTCTCGGTGCCTATGCCGTTGTAATAAAGTTCGGCCAGATTAAATTGTGCACTTGCATAGCCAGCCTCGGCGGCTTGAGTGTACCAATAAAACGCTAATTTTGCATCTCTTGCAACACTAATACCGCGATGATACATTTTTGCCAAACTCAACTGTGCTATTGCATCTCCACTTGTGGCATTTTTTTTGAGTTGTGTTAGAATTTGCGTGCTTGAAAGTATTTGTTCGACTTTCCCTAACTGTTTTTTGACGGTATTTTGCTCGTACGTAGGTTGCAAAAGTTGTAAAGATTGCGCATTCAAACTCAACAACCCTAAAAACAACAACAATTTCATAGTTTTATTTTAACAAATTCAAAGCTAATCGCTCTATACCAACTGCAACCCCTGAGCATTGTGGCAAAGGTTTCTGTAGCACTGATAAAAAATCTTTATCCATTTCAACAAGGGGTTTTCCTAGAGTTGCACGTTTATCTATGTCATGCTTAAAGCAATTTTGATAATCATTAGCATGTTGCAATTCTTCATAGCCATTAGCGACTTCAATACCCCATAAATACATTTCAAACCGATGTGCTATTTGCCCTTGTGTGTTTGCCAAGGCGGATTGATTTTTAGGGTAATCATAAATAAAACAAAGTGGCAAAGTTTTTAATTTTGGTTCACACAAATCAGTGAACAGCAAAATTTGCAAGTCTTCAATCCACTCAAAATCGGCATATAAATCATGCGACTTAGCGATTTTTTTTAATTTATCAAAATCGGTATTTAAAATGTCAATATGCGCAAACTTTTTAAACGCTTGAGCATAAGATAATCGCGTTGTAGGTTGATTAAAACCCAATGTTTTAAGTAAATTTGTTATATCGTCCATTAATGCATGGATATTAAACCCCAAGCGATAATATTCCAATATCATAAACTCATTAAAGTTATGTTGCCCCTGTTCATTATCACGAAATACTTGACAAATTTGGTAAATATCACCACTACCATTTGCTAGTAGTTTTTTCATTTCTAATTCGGGAGAGGTATGCAGATATTTCAACTCGGGCTTAAACGCTTTATTAACCTGCGTTTTAATGCTATCAATATAAACATCGGTTGTAGGATAATCGAGTAAATGCCGAGTTTGTACCTCAATTAAACCTTGATTATCAAAGAATCGGCGAATTTTTTTAATTAGTTGATGATGTTTTTTAAGCTCTGCTTGTGTATTCATTGGTGCGTGTATCTACTCGGATTTTATCGCCAATATTAATAAACAATGGCACTTGCACAACTATACCTGTATTCATAGTCGCTGGTTTACCGCCCGTACTAGCGCTATCACCTTTTAGTCCTGGGTCTGTATCCACCACCTCAAGCACCACATGATTAGGCGGGGCAACTGCAATTGGATTATTATTCCAAAGCGTTACTACACACATATCTTGTTCCACTAAATAGCCTCTAGCATCACCAATAGTAGCATCATCGATTGCATATTGTTCAAAAGAATTTGGATCCATAAAATTCCATGTGTTGCCATCGTTATAAATATATTGTAAATCCAATTCCATTACATCTGCGCCTTCCAAAGATTCTCCAGATTTAAAAGTCTTATCTAAAATCTTTCCAGTAATTAAATCCTTAAGCTTGACGCGATTAGACGCTTGCCCCTTTCCGGGTTTGCGTATTTCGTTGCTAATGATTGAGCAAGGATTGCCGCCTAACATAAGTTTTAAGCCGTTTTTGAATTGACTAGTAGAGTAATTTGCCATTTTTTAATTAGTATTAAATATAAAAACCCGATTGCCTAATTTTACGCAAATTTTTTACTTGCAAACTTTAGAGAAGTGTTTTACTATTCATCAAACGAACGCAAAATTTCTTCATTTGTATCTATTGTATCTAAATGAATAAGCACATTGCCATAACTTTTAAAAATTTCAGATAATAAATCCTCACTGCTTTGATTATCTTTGATATATTTTTTGTAGCCTCAAACTCTTTAAAATGTTGTACAAAAACAACCTGTGCAAATAATATTAATGCTTAGAATAATCATTTTTTCTTTTTCGTTTTATATAGCAAGTTATCAGTGTTATGGTTTACAATCGGCATATACATAATCGTTACCTGTGTTAGAAAGTGTAAGATTTAAATAAAAAAGACATAATATGGCTAAAAAGAACCAATCAAAAAGGTTAACAAATCAACATAAAGAGTCTCAAGGTGTAGTTGGTATATTTGGGGATAAAGCAAAATTACACGATGCAACAGTTGGAAAAATCTCACAACTTGTAATTGAGCAACTTGAAAAAGAATATCCACAATTATCATTTCAATATAAAACAAGTATTAGAAAGGAAGAAATAAACGAAGCATTAAAGAAAGTTGATTCCGAATTAGGTCAAACCCTTTTTGTGCCAAACTCAAGCATTAAGCCCGATGGCGGAATAATCGAAGTAAAAGATGATAAAGGTGGTTGGAGAATAGTATTAGTTTCGGAAGCTAAACATCAAGGAAAAGATATTGAGAACATCAAAAACGGAAAACTAGTTGGTAAGAACAACAATCAAGACTTAATGGCGGCTGGAAATGCAATAGAGAGGTCCCATAAAAATATATCCGAAATTGCTAATTTTATGCTGTTTGAATCACACTTTCCTTATGTCTTATTCCTAGAAGGTTCAAACTTTTTAACAGAAACTGTTTCAATTAAGAGACCAGATGGAAGAGTTGTAAAACTTGAATACAATTCAGGGATGTTAAATAGATTGGATAGATTAACCTCAGCAAATTATGGGATGCCAATAAATACCAATTTGTGCAAAAATAAATTTGTCAAGCATAAAGACAAAGCTATTATGCTTCAAGCAACTTCGATATATACACAAGGTGATGGTGAAAAATGGGATGTCAAAAAAATACTTGATATTATGATCGAGGTTTCTAAAACCTCTCTTAAAGTGTTGGGAAGTGAAATATTTAATCAGATAACTAGGAGTAAATAAGGGTTGATGATGGCAAGAAATGCAACAAATAGATTATTACAAAAAGCTAAGAAATTAAAAAGCGATGAATTTTATACGCAACTTTCGGATATAGAAAGGGAGTTAAAACATTATAAA
>CALFDA010000069.1 GCA_937950605.1 uncultured PS1 clade bacterium
TAATGCAACGAAGTCCGAATTACAAAATATCCAGAAAAAAATTGATAGCATTATGATGTCTTTGCCGAATATTCCACATGCGTCAGTACCCCATGGTAAATCTGCAGGCGATAATGTGGAAATATCAAAATGGGGCGAACCACAACAATATGATTTTAAGGTTAAAGATCATGTTGATTTGGGCGAGTTACATGGTTTAGACTTTGAAATAGCAGCTAAAATATCGGGCGCAAGATTTGCTGTAATGATAGGCGATATTGCAAGATTGCATCGAGCGTTAACCCAGTTTATGTTAGATTATCACACACAAAATCATGGATATACAGAGACCTATGTGCCTTATTTGGTTAATGCTAGTTCATTAATAGGCACTGGTCAATTACCTAAATTTGAAATAGATTTATTTAAAACATATTTGCATGGCGAGGCAGGTGAGGCAAAACCGCTATATCTAATTCCAACTGCTGAGGTGCCAATTACCAATATCGTGCGTGATACTCTAGTTAAAGCAAGTGATTTACCAATTAAGTTTGTTGGTCATACACCAAGTTTTCGCTCTGAAGCGGGGGCTTATGGTCGTGATACTCGCGGGTTGATTCGTCAGCATCAGTTCGAAAAAGTAGAAATGGTGCAAATTGTTAAAGCGCAAGATTCTTATCAGGTATTAGAAGAATTAACAGAGCATGCGCAAAGTGTGTTGCAAGCACTAGAATTACCTTACCGCAAGGTGTTGTTGTGTACTGGCGATTTAGGTTTTTCAGCGGCTAAAACTTACGATTTAGAGGTTTGGTTGCCAGGGCAAAATGCTTATAGAGAGATTTCTTCTTGCTCTTGTTTTGAAGATTTCCAAGCGCGTCGCTTACACCTTAGATGGAAAAATCCAAAAACCAACAAGTCAGAATATCTACACACCCTAAATGGTTCGGGTTTAGCGGTGGGCAGAACTTTGGTGGCTGTATTAGAAAATCACCAACTAAGTGATGGAAATATTAAAATACCTAGCGTTTTACAACAGTATATGGGTGGAACAACAATTATTAAACGGAGAAAACAATGAACTTATTAGATTTGATCATATCACCAGCACTTGCTGAGAGTGGTGGGGCATCACAGAGTGTGGGCGCGTTAGGGGGCTTGCCGTTTTTAATTCTTATGTTTGTGTTGATGTATTTTTTACTCATTAGACCGCAACAAAAACGTGCCAAAGAACACAAAGCATTATTAACTGCATTAAAGAAAGGTGATGAAGTGGTTACCAACGGTGGCGTGGTTGGAGTGGTAAAGTCAGTTGATGATTCATTTGCCATGCTTGAAGTGTCAAATAATGTGATTGTCAAAATACAAAAACAAGGTATTAACCAAAAACTGCCAAGGGGTAGTGCCAAAATTTAAAGGAAGTCTTTTATGAATCAATATTCTGGTTTGAAGAATACGCTTATTGTTTTGTTCTTGTGCTTTTCAGCCTTGTATGCTTTGCCCAATATTTTTGGTTCGGATTTAGCAGTGCAAGTTTCTAGTGTTAGCAATAGGGTTGTTACTGAATCTGATTTAGACAAAATTACTACTACACTAAAAGACCAAGGCGTTAATTACAAATCAGCTACTTTGTCCAATCACCGCATTTTAGTGCGTTTTGATGATAATGCTACTCAGTTATCTGCCAAAGCATTACTAAAAGAAACCTTAGGCCGCAATTATATGATTGCACTTAACCTTGCGCCTTTAGTGCCTGTATGGTTATCCGATTTGGGCGGCAAAGCCATGTCATTAGGTCTTGATCTGCGTGGTGGTGTGCATTTTTTATTAGAGGTTGATATGCGTGCAGTTATGTCAATGTCAATTGACAAATACTACAACGAATTACGCACATTGTTACGCACCCAACGTTTATACAAGAGCATTAAAAAAGAGGGCGGTAATATCATAGTTCGCTTTAAGACAACTGGGGATAAAGTCAATGCGTTGAAAATTGTTAAGTCTCAGTTGCGCGACTTAGTGCTGTTAGAAACCAATAATCAAAACGCTTTAGAGGTTTATCTAGCAATCAGCGATAGCGCACAAAAAACAGTAAAAAGAAATGCACTCAAACAAAATATCACAACATTAAGAAATCGTGTTAATGAATTAGGCGTGGCAGAACCAATTATTCAACAGCAAGGTTTAGAGCGTATTGTTGTGCAATTACCAGGGGTGCAAGATACCGCAAGAGCAAAAGAGATTTTAGGTGCGGTGGCAACGCTTGAATTTAGGTTGGTAGATGAAAAAAATGATGTGCAAACCGCTATACAATCGGGTAGAACGCCGATCGGTTCTAAATTGTATTACTTTAAAGATTCTCGCCCACTATTGTTAAAAAACCGTGTTATTGCAACGGGTGAAAACATTACGGGAGCTGCCTCGGGCGTTGACCAAGAAAACGCTATGCCAATGGTACAAATCACTCTTGATAGTGCGGGTGGTCGTGCGATGTTGGACACAACTAAGAAATATCTACATCATCGTATGGCGGTGGTGTTTATTGAAAACAAAGTAGAAACCATTCGTAAAGATGGTAAGCTTAGTAAAAAACGCACTACCACTCAAGATATTATTAATGCTGCAACCATTCGTGGCACATTCTCATCACGTTTTCAAATTACAGGCATTGATAGTGCAAGAGAGGCGCGTAATTTAGCATTATTGCTTAGAGCTGGGTCTTTATCCGCACCGATTGAAATTATTGAGGAACGCACAATTGGTCCAAGTTTGGGGGCTGATAATATTGCCAAAGGCGTACTTAGTGTGATTGTTGGGTTTGTTTTGGTATTGATATTTATGGCGGTGCGTTATCGTGTGTTTGGGTTGGTGGCAAATGTGGCATTAACGCTGAACTTGATGATAATTGTGGCAGCACTTTCTTTATTGCAAGCAACACTAACCCTGCCAGGTATTGCGGGTATTGTGCTAACTGTGGGTATGGCAGTAGATGCTAATGTTTTGATTTTTGAACGCATCAAAGAAGAGTTAGGAACAAACAGTAATATCCAAAAGGCGATTTCTAGCGGTTATGACAAAGCCTTTTTAACGATTGCAGACGCAAATATTACCACACTGATTGCAGCCTTGGTATTGTTTAGTTTTGGCACAGGGGCAATCAAAGGTTTTGCGGTTACCTTGTCAATTGGTATTATTACTTCAATGTTTACTGCTATTATTGTTTCTCGAGCCATTATTAACAAGATTTATGGAGGCAAGAAATTGCAGGAGTTATCAATATGAAGTCATTAAATATCCCTAAAATAGATTTTGTTGGTAAACGCGTTTATGCCATAATTGTTTCTGTGCTACTTGTAGTAGCATCTGTTTTTTCACTCTCAACTAATGGCTTGAAGTTCGGCATTGATTTTACAGGTGGAACTCTACTGGAGATTGGATATGAAAAAAATGTTGATTTAGCTGATGTTAGAGCCACATTGGACAAGGCTAATTTTAAAAGTGCTGATGTGCAATATTTTGGTTCCACCAAAGAAATCTTAATTCGTCTTGAACCGCAGAGCATTTCTAGCGCAAAACTTAGTTCTAAGATTATTCATTTATTAGGCGATGATATAGATATTCGGCGTGTTGAATTTGTTGGACCCAAGGTTGGTGAAGAGTTAACAAATGATGGTGGTTTGGCAATGTTATATGCATTGATTGGTATTCTAATTTATGTTGCATTGCGTTTTGAATATCGTTTTGCTTTAGGCTCAATTTCAGCACTTATTCACGATGTGATTATTATTTTGGGTATTTTTTCAATTTTGCAAATAGAGTTTGATTTAACAGTATTGGCAGCGATTTTGGCAGTGATTGGATATTCACTAAATGACACTATTGTGGTATTTGATCGTATTCGTGAAAATTTTTTATCAACTCGGCATACGAACCCTAGCAAAATTGTGAACGATGCGCTAAATCAAACTATCTCCAGAACTATTGTAACATCAATAACGACTTTGCTGGTATTAGTAGCATTGTTCTATCTTGGTGGTGAAATTATCCATAGTTTTGCACTAGCTTTGTTAATTGGTGTGATAATTGGCACCTATTCTTCAATTTATGTAGCAAGTGCAATGATTTTGGCGTTGGGTATTAGCAAGCAAGATTTGTTGCCGTCAGAAAAAGAAGAACAAGAAATTGACAACAGACCTTAAAGCAATATCTGCACAAAGCATAAGATGATTTTAGATATTATTTGCTAGAAATTTCTACCAGATTTTATGCAGAATTACAAAAAACACTCAACTAGTCGAGTTCATACTTTTCAATTCATCTATTAATTAAACTTAAGTAAATTCCTAGATTGGATTTTTTGCGGGTGCATTTGCGCTTTGATTAAGCAAATGTGTTTCATTCTACAGAATCAAATGTTTTTAAGGATTTATGCAATCTAAGATTCTTGCATTATCTTAATGCAATCCATAAAACGCGTAGAGTAAATTTTGTGTTTGTACAAAGACTTAGCAAATGACTATATATTGTCCTTGTCTGTGGGTAAAAGAATGCTATTTTGCTAGTTCGTGTGTTGTGGTTTGGTCTACATACTCGTTTTAACTTGGATTTTTTATCTTAAATATTGATAAAATGAGCGATTAGGCTTTGTATTAGTTAATTTACACTTTTTTGAGATAAAAAGTTGCACCTTAGACTCAAGTGGGGACACTTTTTATACAAAATTCTTGACATGAAAATAGCAATATTAATGGGTGGCAATTCAGCCGAACGAAGTGTTTCTTTAAAGAGCGGAGAGGCGGTTTATCAAGCCTTAAAAAATCAACATATTGATTGTTTTAAATTTGATTTGCATGGCAATAATATTGACGCACTTTGGACGCAAAAATTTGATCAAGCGTTTATTGCGCTACATGGGCGTGGTGGTGAAGATGGTAGCGTGCAAAAACAGCTTGAAAAGCGTGGCATTGCCTATACTGGATCAAATTCATCTGCTTCAAAAAAATGTATAGATAAAGCCAAAACCAAAGCTATTTGGCAACAACATAATTTACCTGTCGCCCCTGCGGTTATTGCCCATATTGGACAGCCTACACCAGATATTACTTTTTCATTGCCGTGGGCAGTTAAACCCGTTTTAGAAGGTTCTAGTTTTGGTGTTAGTAAGGTTGAAAATCTTCCGCAACTAGAATCTGCATTAAACTTGGCTTTTAAGTATGATGATGTCGTACTGATTGAAAAATGGATACAGGGCAATGAATATACAGTTTCAATCTTAAACGCTGAAGCTTTGCCAGTTGTGCAAATCCAAGTTGACCAAGGATTTTATGATTATCAATCAAAATATCTTTCTAACGCAACGCGCTACTTATGTCCTTGCGATTTATCGAGCACTGATGCAAGACATTTGCAAAAAATTGCATTACAAGCGTTTGAGGTTATGGGTGCAAAAACTTGGGGGCGTATTGATTTGATTTTGGATAAAAACAAACAGCCTTTTCTATTAGAAATTAATACCATACCTGGCATGACTTCCCATTCATTGTTGCCAATGGCTGCGAAAGTAGCGGGTCTAAGTTTTGATGAACTAGTATTGAAAATTATCAAGGGCAACTCTGATGATTAAAAAAAAACGTAGACCTAAGTTTAATAAACGCACAAAATCACTGCAAGAAAAACTCAAATTATTCGTGTTTAGTGTTGCTATTATTAGCACTATTATTCTTGCTGTGTGGAGTATTTTGAAAGTTATGGAAAGCCCTTTTTTAAAAGCAGATGTAGGGTGGACAATTGACAAAAATCTACCAATCACACAAGATTTATTACAACAAAGCATTCAATCACTTGTCCAAGATAAATACCAATTTAATGTCCATGCAATCAAACAAATTTTAGAATCTCAACCATGGGTTGCTAAGGTGCAAATTGATAATCAATGGTTTTCTAACGATATTCAAATTGAAGTTATATCACAACAAATCGCAATGCGTTGGGAAAATATAGATTGTAAAACTAAACAATCTGATTGCAAAGGTTATATTTCTAATACGGGCGAATTGTTTATTCCAAAAAAAAGCGTTATGTCTAGAGCACCATTAGCGCGCTCTAAAGCAAAACAAAATATAATCACGCAACTTTATCAAGACTATCTGACTTATCAAAAACAAGCGGGAGCAATGCAAATTAAATCATTTTCTAAAACCCATATTGACAAACTTACTTTTGCACCCGATATACACGTTGTGCTAGGCTACCAACAAAAACAAAAGCGATTGTTACGTTTTTTAAAGGTTTACAAAAAACTTCAAAATCAGCAAGTAAAAATGCAAAATTTAACCTTTGATATGCGCTACCCTAAAGGTTTTACAATTAAGTATCACTAGTTTCAATTAGCTGATAACATAACGCCAGTGTGATTGAACTCCAGTAAAACGCCAACACCCTAGATATCCATTCCATGCTTAAACCTAAACCGAAAAAACTAAACGGATAAGTCAATAGCAAAACCATCAACATTGGCACAATCACTTGTAGGAAAAATAAATTCATCTGTGTTGTAAATGACAAGTTCCAACGATATTTGAATGGATTCCCAATTGCTATATTGACAAAGTTAAGTGTGATTGGAATTAGAAAAAAATACACCACCCATGGCAACCAAATAGGATTATTAAAAATAATTGGCAAACCAACTAATAACGACAAGCCGATAAACCGAATAATCTTACCTAATTCTACAATAGGTAAAATACTCACTGCTTGCTCGTCCAAGATAACCAAACGATAGAGGTTAATAGACAAAGAAATATAGCCGTAAAAAAATAGCAATAAATAAAGCCCTATATTGTTTGGTAGGGCAGGGGGCGTAGACAATGTATCTGTGAGTATCTGCTGCGCTAGTGCTATTAATTCAGGCATTGAAATTAATAGTGGCAGGGAAATCAATGTTGGGACAATAGATATTTTTAGTATTTTTTTCCAGTGTATTGCAACAAAAGCAAATCCTGCTAAAAAAATTTTATTAATCGGTAATTGTTCCATATTCTTAACTTGAAATAAATTTAATGATTTTTGATTTTAGTTCAATTTTTGTTTACTGTATTATTCATCTCACCTGCAAGCGGTTGCAAAATAACTAGAAAAATCAAAAATTTTATTTAGATGTTAACTCTTTCGTAAATGCTTTTTCTAGCATCGCTAACTTGCATAAACATGCATATTCGTCAACATTGTTGTATTGGCAAAATGTTTGGTTTAAACGATTATTTTTTATTTTGCAACGACCTCAATTAGTGATTATTGTTGGTTTATTTTTTAAATTTTTCAAACACTAGACAGGCGTTAGTGCCACCAAAACCAAAACTATTTGATATTACTCGATTAAGTGATTTTGTAGTGGTTTTGCGCACGATTGGTATACCATATGCGGCCTCGTCTAGGTTGTCTATATTAACAGATTCCGCCATAAAATCATTTTGTAGCATTAACAGTGAATAGATGGATTCGTTTACGCCAGCGGCACCTAATGCATGACCCGAGAGAGATTTGGTTGAACCTACATTGGGAATGTTATCGCCAAATACTTCCTTGATTGCGTTTAATTCTTGAACATCGCCAACAGGTGTTGAGGTGCCATGTGCATTAATATAATCAATTGGTCCATTAGCTGTTGAAATTGCAATCTTCATACAACGCTTTGCCCCCTCACCAGATGGGGCGACCATATCATAACCATCTGAGGTTGCGCCATAGCCCGTGAGTTCGGCAAGAATCATTGCGCCTCGTGCCTCGGCGTGTTCTAAGGACTCTAAAACCAATGCGCCACCACCACCAGAGATGACAAAACCATCACGCTTTGTGTCAAATGCCCTAGAGGCTTGCTCAGGTGCTTGGTTGTATTTTGAAGACAATGCTCCCATTGCATCAAATAGCATAGTGAGCGACCAATCTAGTTCTTCGCCACCACCAGCAAATACCACATCTTGTTTACCAAACTGGATTTGCTCCATTGCATTACCAATACAATGTGCGCTGGTTGAGCAGGCAGAACTGATTGAGTAATTAATGCCTTTGATTTTAAACATTGTAGACAGACAAGCAGAAGTAGTTGACCCCATAGTGCGTGGCACACGATAAGGTCCAACGCGCTTAATGCCTTTCTCTCTTAAAATATCAGCAGATTCAACCACATTCTGATTGCTAGCACCACCAGAACCCATGATTAACCCCGTGCGTGGATTAGAAACTTGTGCTTCGGTAAGCCCAGATTGCTTTATGGCTTCATCTAGTGCAATGGCACTATAAATTGCTGCATCTGCCATAAAGCGCTTCATTTTTCTACTAATAACTTCGCTCGAATCAATTTTAGGTAATTGACCGCAAACCTGAGACCTTAGCCCCATTTCTGCATACTTTTCATCAAATTTAATACCCGATTTAGCGATTTTTAATGTGTCTAAAACTTCAGCACAATTCGCGCCTAAACTTGAGACGATACCCATGCCAGTAACAACAACTCTTTGCATTAGAATCTACTCGTATCAGTAAATAAACCAACTTTTAGATTGGTGGCTTCATAAATGACCTTGCCATCAACTTCCATCACCGCATCACCAATGCCCATGTAGAGTTTGCGTGCAATGACGCGTGATAGGCTGATTTTATAAGTGATTTTTTTGGCAGTTGGCAAAACCTGACCTGTAAATTTAATATTGCCAGCACCAAGTGCGCGACCACGACCAAGACCGCCTAGCCAGCCCAAATAAAAACCAATGAGTTGCCACATTGCATCAACACCTAGACAGCCCGGCATAACTGGATCTTTGTTAAAATGACAATCAAAAAACCATAAATCAGGTTTAATATCTAATTCTGCAATAATTTCACCTTTGCCATATTCGCCACCTTCTTTAGAGATATGCGCAATACGGTCAAGCATTAGCATTGGTGGTTGAGGTAGCTGCGCATTACCCAAACCAAACAACTCGCCATTGCCACATTTGATTAAATCTTCGTAAGAAAAAGAACTTTGCATAATTTTCAAGAAACCGTTACGTGTATGTAACAGCCTATTTGTGCCTAGATTATACCACTCAAGTTTAAGATTTAAGAATAAAGATAGATTGCCATGTCGGCATAATCCTAGATTTTAAAACAACCCCCTGTCAATGTCACGGATTAAGTCATCAACATCTTCTAGTCCTATAGACAACCTGACCAAACCCTCGCTAATATTAGCGTTGATTCTCTCTTCATCAGTTAAGCGACCATGTGTGG
Organism: uncultured PS1 clade bacterium; assembly: GCA_937950605.1. Taxonomy (GTDB): domain Bacteria; phylum Pseudomonadota; class Gammaproteobacteria; order PS1; family Pseudothioglobaceae; genus Thiodubiliella. Next base: position 9,250 of record CALFDA010000069.1, read on the forward strand.
TGGTTGCTGGATGAGTGATAGTAGATTTTGTATCGCCTAAATTGGCGGTAATAGAAAATATTTTCACAGCATTAATTAATTTGAATGCTGTTGGTTTTCCGCCTTTAACCTCAAATGACACAATGCCACCGAACCCTGATTGTTGTATTTTTGCAAGTTGGTGATGTGGATGAGATTCTAAACCTAAATAATGTACTTTATCGACTTGTGATTGGTTTTCTAACCAAATCGCGATTTTGAGTGCATTTTCACAATGCGCTTTCATTCTAAGATTGAGCGTGTCTAAACTTTTTAATACAACCCAAGCATTAAAGGCACTTAAACTAGGACCTGTTGTGCGTGTAAAACTTGCTACCTTTTCAATAATTTCTGTATTGCTTAATACTGCACCTGCTAAACAACGCCCCTGTCCGTCAATATATTTGGTTGCCGATTGAATAACAATATCCGCGCCCAAGGCGATTGGTTTTTGTAACACAGGAGATAAAATTGCATTGTCTACTGCCAACAAAATGTTATTAGTTCTGCTGATTTTACTCAAACTTTTAATATCTACCACTTCTCCTAAAGGATTGGAGGGTGTTTCTAATAAAAATAATTTTGTGTTATTTTGTAGTGCATTTTCCCATTGCGACAAATCACTTAAATCAACATAACTAACACTAATATCAAATTTAGTAATGATGGTGTTAAGCAATACAATTGAGGTGCCAAACATATTGCGTGAAGCAACAATATGCTCGCCCGATTTAACTAATGCCATAATGGTAGTAAAGATTGCTGCCATGCCAGATGCGGTTGCTACACATTTTTCTGCACCTTCAAGAGTGGCTAATTTTTTTTCAAAAGCATCAACTGTGGGATTAGTAAAGCGTGAATAAATATTTCCAGGTTCTTCTTTTGAGAAGCGTTTCTCTGCTTGTTCTGCACAATCAAATCTAAAACTAGATGTTAAAAAAATTGCCTCAGAGTGCTCTTGTTCGTTGGTGGCTTGATAACCTTCACGTATGGCTTTAGTGCCAAAGCTTAAATCTTTCATGTTTTTTAAATTCGCCATTCGCTAAATGATGTTATTCTACATTAGTCTAATTGAAATAAACAATAAGGGTTAAATTACATAACTAACTCTAATATCATATTATTGTCATTTTTTTGTTTAGCGCCGTCAGAACGCAAATCTTCAATATCTTGCAAATAATGCTTATTGACATCACCAGTAACATATTTGCCATTGAAACAAGAGCAGTCAAATTCTTTAATATTTGGATTACCTTGTTGAACGCACCAAATTAGGTCTTTTAGGTCTTGGTAAATAAGCCTATCAGCACCAATGTATTGACATACTTCAGCGGTGTTTTTGTTGTGTGCAACAAATTCTTTACTACTCGCCATATCAATGCCATAAACATTTGGATAACGCACTGCAGGTGCCGCAGAAGCAAAAAACACTTTTTTAGCACCAGCACCACGCGCCATTTGCACAATTTGTTTGCTAGTGGTGCCTCGCACGATAGAATCGTCAACTAGCAAAACATTTTTATCTTTAAATTCAAGCTCAATCGCGCTTAATTTTTGACGTACAGATTTTTTTCTTTGTTTTTGTCCTGGCATGATAAAAGTACGTGCAATGTAGCGATTTTTAATTAACCCTTCGGAATACTTTACCCCAAGTTTTTGCGCTAGTTGTAAAGCTGATACCCTAGAAGTATCTGGAATCGGGATAACCACATCAATTTGTTCGTTAGCCCATTGTTCACGTATTTTTTTAGCTAATTTTTCGCCCATTCTTAGGCGCGATTTATACACAGAAATATTGTCAATGACTGAATCAGGGCGTGCAAAATATACAAATTCAAAAATACAAGGAGAATATTTACCAATATTTGAACATTGTCGGGTAAAAGCATTGCCATCTCTGTCAATCACAACAGCTTCACCAGGGGCAATGTCTCGGCTGATTTCATATCCTAGTGCAGTAAGTGCAACACTTTCAGAGGCAAGCATATATTTCATACCATCATCGGTTATGCGTTTGCCCAAAATCAGCGGACGAATACCATTTGGGTCGCGGAAACCAAAAATTCCATAACCTGGAATCATGCCAACTGCTGCATAAGCACCGCGAACACGTTTATGTAGTTGAGTAATAGCGGTAAAAATATCATTTTCATTGATGCGCTGTTTTCCTAATTTTGCTAATTCACTAGCAAATACATTGAGCAAAATTTCAGAATCAGAATTAGTATTAATATGACGCAAATCTTGCTTGAATAATGCTTGAGCTAATTCTTTTGTATTAGTTAAATTGCCGTTATGTGCAAACGCAATGCCATAAGGAGAGTTCACATAAAAAGGCTGTGCTTCAGCGCCAGAAGAACTACCAGCGGTTGGGTAGCGCACGTGTCCAATGCCCATATCGCCCAACAGTCTAAGCATATGTTTAGACCTAAAAGCATTCCTTACTAAACCATTTGATTTACGCATGTAAAACCGACCTTTATGGGAGGTAACAATGCCTGCGGCATCTTGTCCGCGATGTTGCAAAATGGTTAGCGCATCATAAATATAAAGCGCTGTGTCTTTGTTGGTGGTAAATAAAATTCCAACAATGCCACACATGCTATCTCCTAACCCTTGTTAATAAACAATAAATGCTTTGCTAACTCAGCATTAATATCGGTTGCCAATGTTTGCAAGATTTTAAATGAATTTTGAGATTCAGCCCAAAAACTTTGTGTAACAATAAAATCAATACTTTGTAATACTAAAATAGTTATCATGACAAGTACAAAGCCTTTAATAATTCCAACTATAGCGCCACCTGTTTTGCCTATAAAAGTAGTCTTTGCATGGATTCTTGCATTGGTGAGTTGCAAGTTATCTAGGATACGCCGAAAAAATGATTTAAAAAAACAATTTTCTTTTGAGCCAAACGAAACATCAAAGGTTTTTTTAAACAGCAAAAAAACACCC
>CALFDA010000070.1 GCA_937950605.1 uncultured PS1 clade bacterium
ACTTGATTATCAGATTAACTTAGCCGACTACTTTAGCGATAAAGATAATGATGTTCTGACTTATAGTGCCGAATTAGCAGATGGTAGCCCATTGCCGAGTTGGCTTAATATTGACTCTACAACAGGCAGATTATATGGCACCCCTAGTAATGCTAGTCATGTAGGCACTATCGAGGTTGTTATTACTGCTAGTGATGGAGTTGATGCAGTTTCATCGAATCAATTTAGCATCACTGTAACTAACAACAACAACCCACCAGAACTTGATAGCCCCATTGCCGATATAGATCTTGATAAAAGCAAAGATCCTAATTTGAATTTTGTTTTTGATATACCAGCAAATACTTTTAGCGATAAAGATGGTGATACACTAACCTATACCGCTGAATTAGTAGATGCAAATGGTAATGTGATAACGCCTTCATGGTTCACCTTTGACCCTTTAACAAACAGGCTTAGTATCAATAAAAACACTTCTGTTGCGGGTGATTATAGAGTTAAGGTTACTGCTACTGATGCAACAGGCGCACCAAGCCCTACACCACATATCTTTAGCATTAGGGTATTTGACCAAATAATTCAAGGTGTTAATCTAGTTGGTGGTGCTGGTCGTGACAAAATAATTGGTGATATTAGAGATAACGTCATTAATGGCGGTGATGGCAATGATGAGATGCATGGTGGTTCTGGTATTGACACCATGCGTGGCGGTGATGGCAATGATGAGATGCATGGCGATGATGGTCATGACTTCATGATTGGCGATGCTGGTGATGATGAAATGCATGGCGGTGATGGTAATGACACCATGGAAGGTGGTGCTGGTAATGACGAGATGCATGGCGATTTAGGTAATGACACCATGCGTGGCGGTGCTGATCATGACAAGATGTACGGTGGTGATGGTAATGACGAGATGTATGGCGATGAAGGTGGTGACTTCATGAGTGGCGGTGCTGGTGATGACACCATGCACGGTGGTTCTGGTTTTGACACCATGGAAGGCGGTGATGGTAATGACACCATGTATGGCGATTTAGATAATGACACCATGCGTGGCGGTGCTGGTAATGACACCATGTACGGTGGTTCTGGTAATGACACCATGTATGGCGGTGCTGGTAATGACACCATGTATGGCGACTCTGGAACAGATAAGTTTGTGTATGAGATTAGTGATAGCAGTACAAATGCTAATATGCTAGGTCATGACACAATTATGGATTTTTCAAAAACTCAAGATGATGCCTTAGATTTCCGCAATGCGTCTTTTTATGATAGTCTTTCTAGTCTCGTAGATGTAGATGAGACAAATCTACAAATCGCTGAAAAGGATAACAATAATGATGGTGTAATAGATAGTGTTATTACAATTATTGGTTTAGCAGATTGGTCTATCACGCTAGATAATGTAACAAATCTTGGAACAATTCAAGATATGATAAATGATGGTCACATAGTAATACAATAATATCATGATATTATTATATTGATGGGTTGAGATTATGATTGTGTGTTTGTCGAATGGGTGTTGAGTTTTGAAGTGTTTTTTATTTGATTGTTGCTAACCAACTAGACACTGTGTCCATTTCTTTATATTTGGTTAAATCAATTTGTAAAGGGGTTACTGATACATAACGATTAGCAACTGCATAAAAATCTGTACCTATGCCGCTATCTGTTGCCTTGCCATTTTCACCAATCCAAAATTTTGTAGGGTCATGTTTATCAGGTATGCTTGTTTCTGATTTATGGCGTTTCCCTAGACGTGTGGTTTGAAAACCTTGAATCTCCGCTAATGCCACATCGGGTACATTTACATTTAAAATAGTATCGTGTGAGAGTTGGGCATGATTAATTTGGGTAAGCAGTTTTTTAGCGATAATACCTGCTGTTGTAAAATGCTTACCCTCCCAACTTGCTAAAGAGATTGCCAAAGATGGCAAACCCAAAAAACGCCCTTCAATAGCACCTGCAACCGTGCCAGAATAAACTACATCATCACCTAAATTAGCCCCAAAATTAATACCTGTTACTACTAAATCAAAACTTTCTTTTAGTAGTCCGCTAAGTGCCAAATGCACACAATCGCTTGGTGTTGCATCAACGCTATAGAAATTTTTTGCTATTGCTATAGGCTGCAACGCTCTATCTAGGGTTAAAGAACTGCTAGAAGCCGATTTGTTTTCATTTGGTGCCACTACTACAATTTCATGCTCTTCTGACAAGTGTTGTGCCAATACCTTAATGCCTTGCGCATCAAAACCATCATCATTACTGATTAAGATTTTCACCTGTTGAGTGTAAGTGTAATTTGATTTTTCTTGATGCCGACTTTCACGACTCCAGCGTCTACAAGCTTGCCAAACAACAACTCATCTGCCAAAGGTCTACGAATCTGTTTTTCTATCAAACGTGCCATTGGTCTTGCGCCCATTTTAACGTCATAACCGTTTTTAGCGAGCCATTGACGCGCTGAATCAGACACAATCAAAGTAACATTTTTATCTTTTAAAGTGGATTCTAGTTCAAATAAAAATTTGTCTACAACATGGATAATGCTATCTTCATTCAATGAATTAAAATAAATGACTTCAGATAAACGGTTTCTAAATTCTGGGGTAAAAGCTCTTTGCAATGCACTTTCATAATCTAGCGAATGGTCTTGCTCGTTAAAGCCAATTGAAGCCCGACTGGCATTTTGTGCGCCCACATTAGATGTCATTACTAAAATAACATTTCTAAAATCCACCGCTCTGCCATTTGCATCGGTTAGTTTGCCATTGTCCATTACTTGCAAAAGTAGATTAAAAATATTTGCATGCGCTTTTTCAATTTCATCAAGCAACAGCACCGCATAAGGGTTGGCGTTCACCGCTTCGGTGAGTAGTCCGCCTTCGTCATAACCCACGTAACCTGGTGGTGAACCAATCAATTTGGATATTGAATGACGTTCTATATATTCGCTCATATCAAAATGCAATAGTTTTACGCCCATAATATATGCAAGTTGTTTGCAAACTTCCGTTTTCCCTACCCCTGTCGGTCCTGCAAACAAAAAAGCCCCCATTGGTTTATCCTCATGCGCTAAACCGCTACGCGAAAGTTTAATAGCACTAGACAAACTATCAACAGCGCTATCTTGACCAAACACACTTAATTTAAGGTTTGCCTCTAAATTTTGTAGCAACAACTTATCATCACTTGTAACTTGACGAGACGGGATACGCGCTATTTGCGCAACAATATTTTCAATATCATTTACACCGATATTTGTTTTACGCTTAGATTTCGGCATAATTTGTTGCAATGCGCCCACTTCATCAATCACATCAATGGCTTTATCTGGCAAACAACGCTCACTCATATATTTATGCGAAAGTTTAACGGCTGATATAAGTGCTGCTTGTGAGTATTTAACTCGATGATGTGCTTGATAGTATTGTTTTAAGCCTTGCACAATATTAATGGCATCATCTACGGAAGGCTCATCGATATCAATTTTTTGAAACCGCCTTGATAATGCATGATCTTTTGCAAAAATTTTGCGATATTCTTCATAAGTTGTTGAGCCTATACATTTTAATGAGCCATCTGCTAACGCTGGTTTAAGCAAACTTGACGCATCTAATGAGCTGCCCGAGACACTGCCCGCACCGATTACAGTATGAATTTCATCAATAAATAAAATAGCATGTGGAATCTTTGCTAAATCGTTAAGCACAGTTTTTAGGCGTTTTTCAAAGTCTCCTCTGTATTTTGTGCCAGCAATTAGCACGCCAATATCTAACGAATATATACAACAATCCTGCAAAATTTTAGGCACTTTTCCATCAACAATATGCTTAGCAATGCCTTGTGCAATAGCCGTTTTTCCAACGCCCGATTGTCCTACAAATAATGGGTTGTTTTTACGACGCCTAGATAAAACTTGAATAGTTCTTAATACTTCTTTTTTTCTGCCTATAAGTGGGTCAATTTTGTCCGCTTTGGATTTTTCGCATAAATTTAGTGTGTATTTTTCTAATGCACTTTGTCTGGCGTTTTTTTGATTTGGGTTGGATTGTGTTGTAGATGATGCATCGCCCGATTCTGCCGAATGCGTTGAAATTGCCTCTATAACCTCAAGACGCGAAATATTGTTAATCTTTAACAAATATAGTGCATACGATTCTTTTTCAGCAAAAATACTAACTAACACATTCATTGCATAAACAACATTTTGTTGGGTTGATTGTGCTTGATAGACGCTACGTTGCAAAACCCTTTGAAACCCAACTGTTGGCACAATGTCAATCTCTGCATCCTTGGGAATTATTGGCGTATGAGAGTCAATATATTCTTTTAACTCTTCGCGTATTTGCTTAATATCAACTTGTTTATTATTTAAAAAATTAATGACTTCATCAATGTTTAACAAAGCAATCAACAAATGCTCGACTGTTACAAACTCTAGGCGATTATTGCGCGCCTGCAACATAATATGGTTAATTTCTTGCTGTAGTCCTGCTTCAATCATAGGTTTATTATACTAATAACCATTTGAATTGTATCAAGCATTTATTAGTCAAACTCACGGTTTACGCGTACTGCATTACTGTGTTTGAAAAGCCAACAAACATTAAAACCGCTATATTATTCTAGTGTTATTTAGAAAATGCAAAAATGGTGAATTTTTACTATGATGCCGATTTTCTTTTCAACAAAAATAAGGCAACTGTCAAAACTATTAGGGTTGGCATTGATGCACTAAATAATGGGTCATAATCAAAACGCAATGATATAGCACCACCAATGCGTGATGACAATTCAAATAATAAGGCAATGACAACACCTAAAAATATCTTTTTACCTAAGGTTGCGTCTCTAAGAGAGCCAAAAACAAACAACATACAAATCAATAACATCGCAACTAATGTAGCTGGCTTGACTAGGCGTTTATACAATTCGACTTCAAAAGTGTTTGATGCTAAATTGTTGTCTTGCAAAAAGTCAATATGCTTATATAAATCCCAACTTGATAATTTATCAGGTTTTTTTTCTAAAGCCTTAATTAAATCTTGATCGAATGAAACTTTGATATTATGTTTTTGGGTATTCTTAGACTGAATTTGAGTCAATTTAGCATTTTGATTAAATTGATAATGCTTAGGTTTTTCAAGAGTTAAACGATTATCTTCAAACAATGCTCTATTAGCATAAAAAATAGCACTTAGTTGCTTGTCTTGTTGCAATTTGATTAAAGTAACATCGCCAAATACTCGCCCGTCAAAGTTTTTTCTAATATGGATAATGTTATCATTATCTTTCAACCAAAATCCTTGCTGATTTGTTATAGCAGTATTGCGTTTTAACGCTTTGGCTTTAAATGATTCTGCATATTGCATCGTCAGTGGTGCAATAAATTCCCCCAACAAAATAATCACAAAAATAAAAATTAATGCCGCGCTCACTGTCTTTCGGGCAATTTGCATAATAGATATACCACATCCCCTAATAATAATCAATTGAGAAGTTGAAGCCAAATGCCCCATACCTAGCAAACAACCTAATAATATGATTACAGAAGAGTGCGAATAGACAGTCTCTGGCAAATCTGCTAATACATAAATGATTGCCGATAAGGTAGTGTAATTTGCCCGTCCAATTAAATCAACTTCACCGATAAAGTTAAAAAATGTATAAACGCCAAGCCAAACACCCATCACGCCCAAAGTATAAAAGAGTAGCACCTTAACAATATAGCGGTTTAGAATTTTCATATAAACTACGTGAAACTGTTAAATATTGTTGATAAAAATTGTTAAAATCGCCCACTGTTTTACTTTGGTTTTTATCTGTAGCGTTAGAGTTATATACCAAAAACAAAAAATCACACAAGAAAATTTCTATATTTACAAATATTTTGCTTTAGTAGCTTACGGCATTTTTTGTATTTGTATTTTATATTTGAATTATGACAAACATTCATCTTAATAAAATCCTTATTCTCGATTTTGGTTCGCAATATACGCAGCTTATAGCGCGTCGCGTACGTGAAATTGGAGTTTACTGCGAGCTATTGCCTTACGACATAGGCGATGATTTTATCAAGGATTTTAATCCAAAAGGCATTATCCTATCGGGCGGACCTGACGCAGTAACATTAGACAATTCTGCCAAAGCACCAAACATTGTTTTTGAACTTGGTGTGCCAGTGTTAGGTATTTGCTATGGCATGCAAACTATGGCAACACAACTAGGCGGTCAGGCTATCTCGGCAGACAAACACGAATATGGTTTCGCACAAATCAAATGTGAAGACAATCAATGTTATTTGCTAAGCGAATTACGCGATGACACACACAATATCACAAAGCATGCACTACTTGATGTGTGGATGAGCCATGGTATTAAAGTTAGTGCATTGCCAGAAGGTTTTAAACTTATTGCTAGCACCGATAATTGCGCTATTGCGGGTTTTGCTGATGAAAAAAAACACTATTATGGGTTGCAATTTCACCCAGAAGTGACTCACACTAAACAAGGCAAACATATCTTAGAGCGTTTTGTTGTTGGCATTTGTCGTTGTGAAAAAAAATGGACAACCGATAATATTATCGCAAATTTAATACAAAATTTAAAAAAACAAATCGGTAAAAGTAATGTGTTACTTGGTCTTTCTGGGGGTGTAGATTCCTCTGTAGTAGCGGCTTTATTGCACCAAGCGATTGGCGCACAACTCACCTGCGTATTTGTTGATAATGGATTATTGCGCCTTAACGAGGGAGATGAAGTTATGCAAACTTTTGCCAACAATATGGGGGTTAAAGTTATTCGTGCTAACGCCCAAAAAAAATTCTACGATGCCTTGTCAAATGAAGACAAACCTGAGGCAAAACGCAAAATTATCGGTCATGCTTTTATTGAAGTTTTTGAACAAGAAGCGCGAAAACTTGATAATATCAAATTCTTGGCACAAGGCACAATCTATCCTGATGTGATTGAATCAGCGGGTGCTGTTTCAGGTAAAGCCAAAGTGATTAAATCGCATCATAATGTAGGTGGTCTACCTAAGGAGTTAAAATTTAAATTGGTTGAACCTCTGAAAGAGCTATTCAAAGACGAGGTAAGGCAAATTGGTGTAAAACTAGGTATTCCTGCACATATTTTATATCGTCATCCATTTCCTGGTCCTGGTTTAGGAGTGCGTATTTTGGGGCAAGTAAAACAAGAATATGCTGGTATTCTGCGTTTGGCAGATGCTATTTTTATACAAGAACTTTATAACCACAATCTATACAATAAAGTTAATCAGGCATTTTCTGTATTTCTGCCTATCAAATCGGTTGGTGTGACAGGTGATGAAAGGCGCTATGATTATGTCATTGCTTTGCGTGCAGTTGAAACTATTGATTTTATGACTGCACGCTGGGCACGCCTGCCATATGATTTTTTAGATTTTGTCTCTAATCGTATCATCAATGAAATTCCGCGCATTTCACGCGTTGTTTATGATGTCAGCGGGAAACCACCCGCCACCATTGAATGGGAATAAACACAATGAATAATGTCAAAATCTAAACAGTTATAAAGTAGAAAATATAAGATTTTTTATTATAGATAAAACCACAATATAAACAAATTTTAAGGGGTATAAGTAGTTGGCTTGTCAAAAACTCTCATTCCTTTGTCTCCAATTCCTTTGTCTCCAAAGGTGATAATTATTTTTTCAAAAATTCCAAAATCAATGTCTTTGATTGTCTTTTTATATAACTCAATACTTTCTTCCTTGCTGTCACTGAATTTATAAGAAAAATAACTATCATGCATAGCAAGCCAAATTGGCTTTTTAACATCTTTACATTTTTTATTTTTTGTTGCTATTGCCTTACTAGCGATTGACATAAATACATTTTCAAAATCAAGACCTATCAGAGATTTTGATACTGCTTCCATATCTCTTACTGCAACGGTTTATATTTGAAAAAGCTATTGAGATTACCCCTGTTTTTTGCTTGATTAGTCTTGGTTTTATCCTTACATAGACATCATCAATTCTATGGCTACTTTTTTAGAGTCGTATTCCAAATAAATATCTGGCGGATCTTCTCCTTGTGTATATGACACATTAGTATGTTTTTTGGCAAACTCATTTTTAATAATTTCAGCTGCAAATTTTTCTTTTTTTTCTTTATTATTTAACATACCTGCTGAAATTATAGCATGTTCTGTGAATATTTACAAGCACTTATTAGCAACTTAAGGATAATTGCGTCTTTTTTAACAAAAAGACGCAAAATAAAGAACAAAAAAGTTAGACAACAGGAATATTTTGTAAGAAACCAGATTATAACAATACTAAACTACCATCAGCTATCATAGTTGCTAAATCTAATCCTGTTACATTGTTTAAGGTGATAGACACATTACTATAATCCCTAAATGTTATAACGCTATCCATGTTGCCATCATGATTGGCATCAAATTCATTAAGAAACATAGGCGCATCAGTTGAGCC
>CALFDA010000071.1 GCA_937950605.1 uncultured PS1 clade bacterium
CTAATCCTATGATTGGTGAAATAAACAAACTTGAAAATGTTGAAGAATACAAAGTTGAAATGCTATGCGCAACAGAAAATATTAAACAAGCAATAAGTGCAATGAAATTGGCACACCCTTATGAGGAAGTGGCTTATACAATATTCAAAATAGAGGAACTATGAAAACACCTTATAGCGAGGTTTGTGCTGAAATTATTGATATTAGTTACAATAAAATCTACACAAATACGCTTTTCTATACTTTAGATTATGCTCTAAGAATGTTACAAAATTAAGCCTAATAGGCGTTTTGATAAAGTACAACTGCGTAAAACGCTCAGCAGCATATTAAGCCTCGAAAACTAAAGCAATTAAGCAAATTACGGGTTAAATGAATTTTTTCCTGTATTTGTAATAATCTAAATACTAAAAAAGGGTCACCTTTCGGCAAACCCTTTTTTTCAAATGGCGGAGCGGACGGGATTCGAACCCGCGACCCCCTGCGTGACAGGCAGATATTCTAACCAGCTGAACTACCGCTCCTTCTTTCTGGTGGGCGCTACAAGACTTGAACTTGTGACCCTCGCCTTGTAAGGGCGATGCTCTACCAACTGAGCTAAGCGCCCAAAAAAACAGGTATTATACTAAAATTAATTTAATTAATCTGATTCTTTAATTTACTAATCAAAGGCAATATTTCTGTTTGCCAAATGCTAGTTGTAATTTCACCAATATGCTTAAAGCGAATCACCCCGCTACCATCAACGATAAATGTCTCTGGCGTAGCATACACACCTATCTCTAAACCCAAATTACCTTGTTTATCAAAGATGATAAAATCAAAAGGATTGCCCAATCTTTTTAAAAAATAATCTGCTTCTTTCTTGGTGTCTTTGTAATTAACTCCCACCATTTGCACGATATTTTGTTTTGCAATATCGTTTAACATTTGATGCTCGGCACGGCAAGTGACACACCAAGATGCCCACACATTAACTAATGATAATTTATTTTTTAATTTATCGTGTAATTGATATTTTTCGCCTGTTCGAAAATCCTCAACCTCAATATTTGGAAAAGTTTTACCAATTAAGGGCGAGGGTAGTTTTTTGGTATCACGTCCCAACCCATCGTATAAAAACCAAACTAACACGACAAAAACCACTAAGGGAATAAACTTCGTCATTATTTTTGCTCTTTTTTGGATTTTTGTAAGGCATCTGCCACTTCTGGGGGCATGTAGTTTTCGTCATGTTTTGCTAATACTTCGGCTGCAACAAATCTATCTCCTATTAGGGTGCCTGTTGCAATAATGCCTTGTCCTTCTCTAAACAGATCTGGCAAAATGCCTGTGTATTCAACGCTAAACTTGTTTGCATTATCTGTAACATCAAAGGTGGCGGTTAAATCCTTACGCTTAAAACTACCAGTTGCAACCAAACCCCCTAAACGAAAACTCCTACCATCTGGTGCCTTGCCCTGCGCAACCTCGGTTGGTGAATAAAAATAATTAGTGTTGCTGCCTAGTGCTTGCAATAACAGTGTGATTGCCAATATAGCACCAACCACTAAAATCGCCACTAATACCATTCTGTTTTGTCGTTTAGTCATTATTCTGCGGATTGATTAACCTTTGAACTTCAAATATACTTAAATCTAAAAAAGAAGCTTTCCTTGTTTGGTTTTTTCTTTGTGGCTAACTTTGTTTGGCACATCAAACTTTTGATTATCTTCTAGCATATTTTTTACCGTTAATATTTGTAATCTATCGTATTGCTTGCCTAGTATTTCCACTTGTCCAGCACTTGCTGCTTCTTCTTTCATTTTTTTGCTAGGCTCTTTATTCAAGCAAATAAGTCCTGCCATTTCTGTGCCTTCTCTTTCCATTGTGCCTCTTAAATCTCTTACCATAGAAGGAGATAAATTCTTTCCCCCTTTTACTGATAAAACCATTCTTTTAAAGCGTTTATCTTCTTCAAAATAAATATATCCATCTATGCCCTTATCTCCCACCTGTTTTTTGTTGCAGAATCCACCTACGCACTCAACTGCCCAATGCTCAAATTGTAAAGGGTTGCTATCAAATAACATGTGTGCTTGCTCTACTGTTATTGGTATGCCAGTTATTTTATATGACTTGCCTTCTTTGAGGTTATAACGCTCTTTTAACACCTCTCTTATTAACTTAACAGAAAGTATAGCAATATCGCATCCTATCCATTTTCTGCCATTTAGATGTGCTGCTGAAGTAGTTGTTCCACATCCACAAAATGGATCAAACACAATTCCATCTTTTGGACATGAGGCTTTTATGATTCTGTCTAATAATGCAATAGGTTTTTGGGTTGGGTAGCCGAGGCGTTCTTTTGCTTGGGAATTAATATATGGTATATCCCATACGTCACGCATATTTACTAAATTATAAACTCCCTGTATATCTTCAAAAAATTCTGTATAACTTGCTCCATAATTAACTATTCCAGGTTTCCTATTTTTGCTTTTTGTATATGCCCTTTCTTTCTGATTATTAAAATATTTCACTTCAGTGGATTTAGAGTAAAAAAGTAATATGTCATGTTTTCGTGAAAATCTTTTTTTAGTAGAGCCTCCCGTTCTATATGACCATATTATTTCATTCTCAAAATTCTCATGTCCAAAGATACCGTCCATTATAACTTTGATATAGTGGCTTGCAGTGGGGTCGCAATGCAAGTAAATTGAGCCTGTAGGCTTTAAAATACGTTGCATTTCAATAAGCCTTACAATCATATAAACAAGGTATGCAAGTAATTTAGGTTGAGTGTTTCTTAATGCTAGTATTAGATGTTCCCAAAATTTAGCCAAAATTTCTTCATATCCCTTTTTTCTAAGAATTATTGGCATATCTCTTGCTAATTGCTCTTTTTCTGCATCTAGCTCCCATGTATCACAAAAAGCCTCTACTTGCTCTGGAACATCTTGCCCTGTCATTGTGCGATACATTATGTTGTAATTACGATTGCTATTAAAAGGAGGGTCAAGATAAATTAAATCGATTGAATCATCTTCTATGTATTCTTTCATTATGGTTAGGTTATCACCATAATATAAAGTGTTTTCAAATTCATCTTGCTTTGTTGTCATTATCTTAAAGGTTGTTTATTTGCTGTGTATTTTTTATCTCTGGCATATTTAATGCGCAATTGTGTTATGGTGTGTTTATGGGTGCGTTTGGTGTTTATGAGTAAAATCGCTACAGTTATAAAAGTTAGTAAATAAGAAGCCCAAATATACGCACTATATTTATCAAACAATAAAAAATCCACTATTTACTCTCCAATAATCTCTTTTACCCAGCGTGAATTTTGCTCTCTTATTAACATCTCATCACGCGCTCGCAACAACATCAAAGCACCATATAAAAATTTAAATGCGAAGCTTATTAACATCAAAGCAATAAACATATCAATTTGCATAGAAACTTTTGTCACGCTAATTGATGAACCTTGGTGCAAGCTATTCCACCATTCTACCGAATAATAAATAATAGGAATATTCACCAATCCTACAATTGCCAAAACAGCACAAGCCTTATCGCCTGTTTTAGGATTGTCAAACGCATTATTCAAAGATATATAAGCCAAATATAAAAACAATAAAATAAGTTCAGAAGTCAATCTAGCGTCCCACGCCCACCAAGCACCCCACATTGGTTTACCCCAAATACTACCCGTAGCTAGTGCCAAAAAAGTAAAACTCGCGCCTATGGATGCAGATACGTTCGCCACTATATGTGCGAGTTTAATTTGCCAAATTAGACCAATACCGCTTGCAACCGCCATTACTACATAAATAAATAAACTCATCCAAGCACTAGGCACATGCACATACATAATACGTACACTATCGCCTTGTTGATAGTCGGCTGGAGAAACTACAAAACTCCAATACAAACCAAGCAATGACAGCACAACAAATGGCATCATTAACCAAGGAATGATTTTTTCACTGGTTTGATAAAAAATTTTTGGTGAGGCGAATGCTTGAATCCATTTCCACATAATTAAACTAATGCCTATTTATTGTGTGGTGTGTATTTTAATGATTTTTGCGCTACATTATTACGCAAATATGTTGGTAACGGTAATCGCTTGTCATAATCGGGTTTTTGGTTGAAATATAAATCAATCAAATATTGTGATTGAGGGTAAAAATCCGCTACACATTTGCTAATACCTGTTTGCTTCATCAATGCCTCTTGGTATGCGCCCCATCCAGTACCCACGCCGATAAAATCATCACTCAAACAATCTACTGCATTAGGTTTGGACAAACGCTCATTTTTTAACACACCATTCTCATATACTCCCCAATACACCTCACCCATTCGCGCATCTAATGCGAGTGCAATTTTTTTGGTGTGGTAGTTTTTGATAGCACCAATACCTAACACTTCGAGCGTTGAAAAACCTTTAGTTGGAATATCGTGTGCTAAAGATATGCCTTGCACCACGCTCACACACATTCGCACTCCAGTAAACGCGCCAGGTCCTTTGGTATAGACAATAGCATCTAAATCTGCCACTGATAAGTTAGTTTGTGTAAATACCTCATCACATAACGGCAAAATCAAACTAGAACTTTTTGCCCCATCTTTAACAAAACGCGACGCTATCTCTCCTTGTGCATAAAGACTAACAGAACATGCTTCGGTACAAGTATCAATGGCTAATATATTTTGCTTGCTCACTTGATGATTTTTTCATACTTATGATAAATACGTAATACTAAATCTCTACGTTTTGCTAATCTCACGGAATATCGCGTTGGATTATAATAACTTGGTCCTTTTATTAATGCCACCAAAGTTGCCAAATCATGCAAAGATAAATCTCCCAAATTCTTATCAAAATAAAATTGCGCTGCATGCTCAAAACCACGCACCTCAAATCTTCCATATTGTCCTAAATATACGCTATTCATATAGCGCGTAAGAATTGTCTCTTTGTCAAATGAAACCTCTAACAATAGTGTCATTAATATTTCTTTGACTTTTCTTTCAACAGTTTTTTCACGCGAAAGCAAGGCATTTTTGACCATCTGTTGTGATAAAGTGCTAGCGCCACGTATCGGTTTGTTATGCAACCAATTATCCCTTAACACCCTAATAATTTCTCTAAAGTCCACGCCAACATGATTAAAAAACGACTGATCTTCCACCATCAACAACATATTAACCAAAGCCTTAGGGTGTGCATTTAATGATAATTGAGAGTTTTTTTCATCTAGCGGCTGAGAAAATTCATCAACAACTATTTTGTTTAAGTGTGCTAAATAAGAGGCAAATACAACAATAACCAACAACAGCAAGCCTGATATTAATTTCAATAAATAAACTTTCATACTAGTGCAAACTTTTAAAAATTCTGTTGTTGATAATCGCTATCTATTTTGACACATCTTTTCATCTTTGGATTGATTAAAGCATAAAAGATTTCTTGTTTTATGTATAAGTTATCTACATTTTAGATTGCTCATTGATTAACTTTGTGGCTATTGTTTCATCTTGCTCGATCGCTACTTCAACGGCTTTTTTGGCAAGTTCTAAAAGTTGTTTTGATTCGTCTTTTAGTTTAAAAGATTGTTTTATTTTTTGCTCTATTTGGGTTTGAATGTCTTGGTTAATAATAGGGATTAAAACCTGTTTAATTTCTGATGGTTTCCAATGTTTAATAATAGAACCCCCTGCATCTCTTTGGCTTTGCATTTGCACAACTGCACTATTTAAAATCAAAGTTAAATATTCATTAAAAACTTTGTGTTTATATTCATTTTTAACCTTTAGATGTAACAATGCACCAGAAGTGATATAGCCAGCATCTTTTTTAAGGTTATAAGCAATACCAACTGTGCCGTCTTTAGATAACAAAATTGTATTTTTTTTGGGTTGTAATTTGTCTAATTCCCCAACTTCAAATATATCGGGCGATATATGAATATCGGGACTAGATACTTCAAACTTGGTAAGATTTGACACCCTCACGAAAGGAATACCGTTTTCTTGATAAGCGTTACTCCCTGGTTCTATTGATTTTTGAATATTAACAATATTATTTAATGTATCGTATTTTGTGTTTTTAATTTTATCTATTATGTCATCATATTTTGGCTGGTAATATTCGCTGTCAAGTCGTCCACTATCGCCAAAACTTTCACTAAAAGATTTAATGGCGATATTTTTATTTGAGGGTTGAAAATTTAGCAAACCAAGTTCTGTTAAAAGCAGGTTTTCTGCTTGTTTGTATAGGGTTTTGCTTTGTTTCCTTAGTGTAAAAGATTTAGAAAAAATATTTTCAATCTTATCGTTTAAAGATAATACAGAATTAGGAATTGGCAAATTATCAAAAACAAATTCGAAAAATCTCGGGTGTGCTGTGCCATATTGGCTACAACTTAAAATTGTTTGAACTTCTTTAGTTAAGCAATATGCTACAAGCAAACTTGCTGATATTTTAGTTGTCGGACTGTAAACTAAATATTCAGATGAAAAAACTTGTTGATAGTCTCTTTTTTCAACCACTGCAAACTCTTGAAGGTATGACCTAAGTCTTGAAATAATAAAGTCGTTTTCTTTCGCTAATTTTCTTTTACCAGTGATGTGTTTAGAGACTTCTATATCATGAATAAAATTACCTAATGTGTGTGTCAAATCGTAACTTATAACATTTTTAACATCAGACACAATATCCGTTTTTAATTCAAAATAATCAGAAACTTTTTTATTAGAATCTAGTTTTTTTAAAGCATTTATTTTGATGATACTGTTAAATTCACTACCTAATATGAGGTTATCTAAATTTAAATAATTTACTTCACTTATTTCCAACCCACCCAACAACGCCTGATATTTGGCGTTATCAAATGGGCTTAGGGCTTTTCCACAAAGGAAAGATTCTCCTTTTTGGCAAATTCGATAAAAGCTTCGGCTATACCGTCCTTAGTTTTACCGTCATGATTGAATAAATCATGCTCTATGATTAAGTGTTTGTGTCTATCGAGGATGTTTGTGCCATCGGCATTTTTAACATAGATTTTCTCGCCACTATTATCTTTGCTAGGCTTTTGCATGGTGGCAAAAAAGATATTGTAATCATCTGTTTGTGGGCAGAGTTTTTTATCAAACTTTTGCACAATTAAAATCGATGTTTTTGTGCCTGTATGCGGTTTGAATACATTGCCATGCAAACCTACAACGGCGAGTATTCGGCAACGCTGGGCAATAAAATCCCTGATGTATTTATCGCTTGAGTTATTAAACCTGCCTTGTGGCAAGACAACCGCCATGCGTCCGCCACTTTTAAGCATATTTAGGTTGCGCTCGATAAAAAGTATATCCCTGCCTACTTTGGGTTTTTGTCCGCCATTGTGCTTTTTGCTTAGTTCATAACGATGCAAAATTCTAGTTTCTTTAATATCGCCTGCAAATGGCGGGTTTGCCATAACTATGTCAAAGTTAAAATTTTTGTTTTCATCTTTAGTTGTTCTTAGTTTTTTAAGTCTTTTCCAACCTGCAGAATACATATCTCGCCAATCTTCATCTTTGGCGTTTTCGTCCCAACTATCAAAATCAAGTGAGTTTAAATTTAAAACATTGGTATTTCCATCGCCGGCGATGAGGTTTAGCATTCTTGCAACACGCACGGATTTTTTATCAAAATCAATGCCAAATACTTTTGTTTTGACATAATTTTTGGCTCTTGGGTGTTTTTCTTCAGCAGTGAATAGGTGGCTTTCTTCTATGTCTTCATCTTTATAAATTTTTCGCCAAACTTCAAAAGTAGCATGCATAGGAAAACCACAACTACCTGCTGCGGTGTCGATCATGGTTTCATCTTCTTGAGGATTAAGCATTTTCACGCACATATCAATCGCGTATCTTGGGGTGAAATATTGCCCTTTTTCGCCTTTTGCATTTTTATTAACTAAGTATTCAAAAGCATCATCAATTACATCTAAAT
>CALFDA010000072.1 GCA_937950605.1 uncultured PS1 clade bacterium
ATTGCATGGGTAATAGTGTAGTTATGTAAGCTTTTTTGAAAAATATCTTTGGTAGTTTTAAAACTTGCTTGTGTGTCTTTAATTTGTTGATAATTGGCGTTTTTGTCAAAAATTGGTGTGCCAGTAAAACCAAATAATTGAGAATTGTGAAAAAATTTCTTGATAGTTTTGTGATTTTCGCCAAATTGTGAACGGTGGCATTCATCAAAAATAAAGACAATGCGTTTGTTGCTAAGTGGGGCTAGACGATTTTTATAATCGTGTTTGTTGGTTTCATCTAGTGCTAAACCTAATTTTTGGATAGTGGTAACAATAATTTTATCTTTATAATCTGTTGATAATAAGCGCTCTACCAAACTATGTGTGTTGGTGTTTTCTTCGACACAACCGTCTTGGAAGCGGTTGAATTCTTCTCGGGTTTGTCTGTCTAAATCTTTTCTATCAACTACAAATAAACATTTTTCAATATCCTGATTTTCTTTTAGTAATGTAGAGGCTTTAAAAGAGGTTAATGTTTTGCCACTGCCAGTGGTATGCCAAATATAGCCATTGCCACAATTTTGTTCGATACAATCGACGATATTTTTTACCGCATAAATTTGATAAGGGCGCATTATTAACAATTTTTGCTCACTAGCAACAAGCACCATATAACGGCTAATCATCTGGGCAAGGTAGCATTTTCTAAAAAACTTATTAGTAAACTCTATAAGATTGTTGATTTTTTTGTTATCCTCATCAGCAAGCTGATATATAGGCAAAAACTTTTCATCACTATCAAAATTAAAATGTTGGTTCGAATTATTGGAAAAATACCAAGTTGTGGATTGGTTGCTTACCACAAAAAGTTGCATAAAACAAAGTAGGGTGTTGCCATAACCGTTACCAGTATCATTTTTGTAATTCACAATCTGTTGTATTGCACGGCGTGGACTTATCTGAAGCGATTTAAGTTCAATTTGCACTACTGGAACACCGTTAATAAGCAATATTACATCATAACGATGGTGGCTATTGCGTGTGTTTATTTTGAGTTGGTTGATAACCTCAAAGGTATTTTTGCACCAGTCTTTGGTGTCTACAAGTGTGTAATATAGCGGTGTTGCATCTTCGCGTTCGAAATGGTTAGTTTCCCTAAGAGTTTGTGAAGCGGTATATACATCTGAGCTAATGATTTGCTCGATTAGGCGCTCAAATTCATTGTCCGTAAGATTGACATGATTAAGTTTTTCAAACTTTTGCCTAAAATTGTCCTCTAAAGATTTTCTGTCTGTTATGTCTTGGCGGTAGATGTATTTTAGTTCGCTCAATGCGTCTATTAGAGTGTTTTCTATTTTGTTTTCTGACATTTGATTAAATAATTCACATAAATATACATATATTTTAAAGTTTTTGGATTAAAGCGTTTGATTAACACACTTTTTAAAAACTTGTCCGCGGTGTTCAAAATTGTCAAACATATCAAAACTAGCACAGGCGGGAGAAAGCAAAATTGCGCCATTGTCAATAAGGGTTTTAGCAATATTAACAGCAGTTTGCATGGTGTTGGCGTGATAGGTTTTTGCGCGGTGGATATTGTTGCATAAGGCTTGGGCGCTTTGTCCAATTAGCACAACATGGCTTACTTTGTCGTCAACGCATCTGAGTAAAGGGCTGTAATCTTCTTGTTTTTGTATGCCGCCTGCGATTAACACAATATTTTTGTATTTGTTGGTTAATGCGTTAAGTGCGTTGATAGTGGAAATTGCGTTGGTGGCTTTAGAATCGTTGTAATAGTCAATATTATGTTGTTTTGTTACCCATTCTAAACGGTGTTCTAACCCTTTAAAAGTTCTGATGCTTGTGATCATTGAATTTATATTTAGTCCAATTACACTACCTAAAGCAAGGGCTGCTAATACATTACGAATATTGTGCGCGCCAATAAGCAACATATCGTCTGTATTCATTAGTTGATTATTGCCCTGTAAGAGATAACAACTGTCATGACAAGTAACGGTGCCAAAGTCTTTGTCTAGTTTAGGCATATCCATGCCAAAATATTTAGCATTCTCTAATTTTGGCGTTAGCGGTTCATCGCGATTAATCACTAGATGTTGGCAATGTTGATAAAGACTTAATTTGGAATTAACATAATGTTCAAAACTTGGGTATCTGTCAAGATGATCTGGAGTTATATTCAGCACAACCCCCGCATGTAATTTTAATTGTTTTGTGTAATCTAGCTGATAACTCGACAACTCTAACACATAATAGTCCACTGATTCATCTAAACAGTTCAATGCTGGAGTGCCGATATTGCCTCCAACCGCGACTTTTTTGCCATCATCGGCAATCATTTCGCCAAGTAGTCGGGTTACGGTTGATTTGCCATTAGAACCCGTAATACCAATAATAGGTGCTTTAGCATGACGTGAAAATAATGCTATATCGCTAGTAACAGGAATATTTTGCTCGCCCGCCCAAATGACGATGTTTTGCGTTTGTGGAATGCCCGGTGAGATGAAAATTTCATCAATATTTTGTAAAACATCTTTGTTTTTAATACTTCTGCTGTCTTCTATTAGAGCAAACAAAATATTTTGATTTTTTAAAAATTGTGCTATTGATTGTGCGGTTTTGCCGTTGCCTAAAATTAGTTTCATGACGAACTATTTTGTAATATAATGGGCATTTTACATATATTAACGAGAGACAAATTATGAGCATTTATTCATCAGCAAGAGACATTACAGATATTACAGATGTTAAGGTTAAAAATAAAGTTTTATCAGACACAATGAGGCTTTTGTCTTATACGCTAATTTTTGGCGGTTTGGCTTCATGGTTTTCGGTTGCCATTGGTGCGGGTTTTGGTTCAGCAATGCTTAGTTCAATCGTTGCTATTGCGGTAATTTGGTTCGTTTTGCCAAAAACTCAAAACAGCAACAAAGGTATTTTAGTAGCTTTTGCTGTGGCTGGTCTATTAGGTTATTCAATTGGACCGATGCTTGCACATTATTTAGCATTGCCTAATGATAGTGCATTGGTAATGCAAGCACTTGCGGGCACTGGAGTATCATTTTTTGCGATTAGTTTTTATGCACAAAATACCAAAAAAGACTTTAGTTTTATGAATGCTTTTATCTTTTTTGCGATGATAGGTATTGTGGTTTTGTCTTTGGTTAATATATTTTTTATCGAATCTTCTTTGTTAGCTTTGGCGATTTCGTTTATTGTTGTATTGCTAATGGGTGCTTATATGCTCTCACAAATGACAGCAATTATTAACGGTGGTGAAACAAATTATATTGCTGCAACTGTTGGTTTATATTTAGCATTGCACAATATGTTTGTTAGTTTATTGCACATACTAGGTGCATTTTCTGGTGATGAGTAGTTACTAAACGTAGAAACCTTCCCCTTGTATGATTGATAAAGAGGGGTATCGTGCGAATGTTGGTATTGTGATTACCAACGACAAAAAGCAGATACTTTTGGCTAAGCGTCGCCAGCAAGATAGTTGGCAACTACCACAAGGCGGTATTAATGAAAATGAAACCGAACTTGAGGCCTTGTTTCGTGAACTAAATGAAGAAGTTGGTTTATTGCCTGAGCATGTAGACTTAATCGCTAAAACCCCTAAATGGTTGCGCTATGATTTACCAGATGAGCGTATAAGACGACGCAAAAAACCCATTTGTGTTGGACAAAAACAAGTGTGGTTTTTGTTGAAATTAACTGGAAAAGAAAGCAATATCAAACTGGATACACACACGAGCGTTGAATTTGACGATTGGCAATGGGTGGATTATTGGCATCCTATTGAGGTAGTTATTGATTTTAAAAAGCCGATTTATGAAGATATGTTAAAGTCTTTGGCGCCAGTGTTGTTTGACAATCAACATAAAGTACCCGCACAGTATTCTCGCTCACTCAAATGTGTGGCAATTACACTAAACAAATAGGTGGTATTGGTATAATCTCCAACTTTAGTTTATTCAATGGGGTTTAATTGATGAATATAGGAATTTTAGGCTTGGGGACTGTTGGTGGCGGTGTGGTTAATGTATTGAAAAAAAACCGAGAAGAAATCGCCCGCCGAACAGGCGCAAAACTACAAATAACACACGCTGCAGTTAGAAACGTTAATCAGCGTCGCATTTGTTCAACAGAAGGTATTACACTTACTCAGGAGCCATTTGAAGTTGTTAATAATGACACGATAGATGTTGTATTAGAATTAATAGGCGGCACCACATTAGCCAAAGACTTGGTAGAAGTTGCTATTAAAAATGGCAAGCATGTAATTACCGCCAATAAGGCTTTAATTGCAACACATGGCAGTGAATTACTTGCTTTAGCAAAAGATAATAATACACAATTGTTATTTGAAGCAGCAGTGGCTGGGGGCATACCTATTCTCAAGTCTTTAGAACAGGGATTAAGTGCCAATCGGATTGAAATGGTGGCTGGCATTATCAATGGTACAGGTAACTTCATTCTAACTGAGATGCGTGATAAAGCTAGAGATTTTGACAGCGTTTTAAAAGAAGCGCAGAAACTCGGTTATGCCGAATCCGACCCAACATTTGATATTGAAGGAATTGATGCAGCACATAAATTGACTATACTAGCTGCAATCGCTTTTGGTTGTGAGTTAAACTTTAGTCAGGTCTCTACTCAAGGTATTAGCCAAGTCAGCAGTGAGGATATCGCTTTTGCTACAGAACTTGGTTATTCCATTAAGCACCTAGGCATCGCTAAGAAAGAAGATGGAGAAATTCAAATGCGCGTGCATCCCACCTTGATTCCTAAAAGGCATCTACTAGCAAATGTTGATGGAGTGATGAATGCGGTTTTAGTTAAAGGTAATGCGCTAGGCTCAACACTTTATTATGGTGCGGGCGCAGGCGATGAAGCTACCGCAAGCGCGGTTATTGCTGACGTGGTTGATATTATCAAAGACACAGCGAGTCATGATGTCTTGGGTTGGCAATCTTTTGAATCTAGCACTTTTAAAAATCAAGATGACATTGAAAGTATTTTCTATCTACGCTTGTTAGCTAGCGATAAGCCAAGTGTATTAGCAGATATTACTACAATTCTTGCCAACTACAATATCAGTGTAGAGGCGGTTGTGCAAAAGCAAGTTGATGAACAAAATAACGCACATATTGCCATCATCACCAATGTTATAAAAACTCGTGATATAAATGCTGCCGTTGAAATCATTCAAAGCAAGGATTTTATTCAAGAACAAATTAAAATTATCCACGTAGAAACACTATAGCTTAAGCACAGGAAATATTATTATGCAACTTTACACAGGCTTGATTAATCATTATAAAGACAGGCTACCTGTTGATGAAAACACAAAGTTTATCAGTCTAGGCGAGGGCAATACGCCATTAATTCAGCTCAAGAATATACCCAGTCTATTATCCAAAAATGTTGATATTTATGTGAAATACGAAGGCTTAAATCCAACTGGTTCATTTAAAGACCGCGGTATGACAATGGCAGTTACTAAGGCGGTAGAATCGGGTTCTAAAGCAATTATTTGTGCCTCTACAGGCAACACCTCTGTGGCTGCAGCCGCCTATGCTGCACGTGCTGGTATTAAAGCATTTGTGCTTATTCCAGAGGGAAAAATTGCCCTAGGAAAACTCGCACAAACCATGATTCATGGGGCAACCATTATTCAAATTAAAGGTAATTTTGACGACGGTATGCGTTTGGTTAAGGAAGTCGCGGATCATGCACCAGTCTCTATTGTTAATTCAATTAACCCTTTCCGTTTGCAGGGTCAAAAAACTGCCGCCTTTGAGGTTGTTGAAGAGTTAGGTGATGCACCTGACTATCACTGCTTGCCAGTTGGTAATGCGGGTAATATCTCTGCTTATTGGATGGGTTATAAGGAGTATCATCAAGATGGCAAAGCTAGCGAAACTCCAGTGATGTTGGGTTATCAAGCGAAAGGTGCTGCGCCTTTTATCAAAGGTGAGATGATAAATAATCCTGAGACTGTTGCAACCGCGATTCGTATTGGTCACCCACAAAGCTGGGATTTAGCACATACCGTAAAACAAGAATCTAATGGCTGGTTTGATGCGCTGAGCGACGAAGATATTTTAAGCGCGCAAAAACTATTAGCTGAAAAAGAAGGTATATTTTGTGAACCTGCCTCCGCCGTCTCTTTGGCGGGTGCTATGCGTGATATTAAAAGCGGAAAAATCCCCGAAGGCTCTAAAATCGTGTGTACTTTGACAGGACACGGACTTAAAGACCCTGATAGCGCAATTGCACAATGCAATAGCGAAGATATGATCATTATTGAGCCCGAAATAACCAAAGTGCGAGATGCAATTTTAAATGAGGGTATTGATTAGCTATTCAACCCCACAACCTTGCAGTGTATCATTACACCAACTATAGAAAACTAACTTATGGGAAACATACTGTCAAGACTACACTAAGAATCAAACAAGAAATTCAAAACTTTACAGCGAGCATCGCTGTTCTAACCAAACACTACAATCAGTAGTTGGATACATAGCAAATCTATAACTGCTAAAAAATCAGGAGCAAAAATTAGAAAAAAGTGTTTTAACTCAAGTAGAACAACAAGCAATTTGTGAAGTGCGTAGGCAACTGCAATTACC
>CALFDA010000073.1 GCA_937950605.1 uncultured PS1 clade bacterium
CTCTTTTGTGCAAAAAACTGGGAGCGATTAAATAAGCACCAAACATCAAAAAGGTGTTTATTCTCAAAACCAGTTATTTTTTCCAAGTCATATTCGTGCCAAAGATCATGACTACGGTCTGTTGAAGCAAATGCAATAGGATAAAGGTTTAGTTTCAATAACTCATTACCAGTTAATTGGGCTACGTCTTTATAATGCTCAACATCTTTGCCGTTTATAGCAGTATAAAGTTTAGCAAATTTCCTGCCATAATTATCCTTAAGGCTGTCTTTCCAGACAAATTTTTTATTTGCTTCCACACTACCTTTTTTAATTTCATCTGGTAATTCTCCTTTGTAGTATTTACTGTAGCCCCCGCCCCATTCAATACCACAAAGCCAAATGTCAGCATCAGCGTTACCGCCATCGCAACCAGAAAAAGAGCAAGCCCAATCTATAAAATTTTGTTTCATAATTTTCTCCTTTTAAATTTTTGTAAATTTCAAATGATTTTCTGCAAACAAACCCAGCAAAATACTTTATTTATTTTACCTCGCCCTTACCCTCTATTAGTGCTTATAAGGATTGAGAAAATATTTTCTTTTAGGCTAAGTACTAAAATCTCCATATTTTAAGAAAGAATCTCAACCAATCAAACAATCTACCAATTGCTTAAAATACTAATTCATGAAAAATAAAAAACAAGTATTACAATCGCTCAATAATTACTAAAGCATAAATTTAGAGAAGTAATTAAGTGTTGTTATACAGATTTAACAGCCACCGCCTTTTGAGTTGTAGACTGTAATATTCATTTCTTTTATTGCTATATTTGAATGTCGTTATATATAAAAATAATATCTATAGCATAATAAATATTAGCAATATATTCTTAATTTAAAAAACATTTAAAACATTTTTTTATTATAAATAATAATATAAACATTTGAATGTTATTGCGATGTTAGACTTGTTTTAGAGAGACCCCTGTCTTTAGAATCCTAGCTAAGAATTATTTTTTGCTTTTCACGAAGCTATGGACTTGTGCAAAATAGATTTTATCCAAGTTTGATAGGGTATGCCTTCACGCATGGCTTGGGCTTTTAAGCGCACAAGGTCAGTATGAGGAACCCTTAAAGTAATTTGTGTTGTTTTCTCATTCAGCGTATTTTTTGTAGCCTCACGAAAAGCCTCTAGGCGTTCAGCCGTTAGGTTGCTAATAGGGGCGTAATC
This sequence comes from uncultured PS1 clade bacterium, assembly GCA_937950605.1. Lineage (GTDB taxonomy): Bacteria > Pseudomonadota > Gammaproteobacteria > PS1 > Pseudothioglobaceae > Thiodubiliella. Next base: position 1,213 of record CALFDA010000073.1, read on the forward strand.
ATCTTTGTTAATAGCCCTTTCCATGTTCTCGATAAGGTTTTTTCTCATCGTCATAATAATCTTTTACATACGGTTCTTTTTTCATGTGTTTTCCTTACCTAAATAAATTGCTGTAAACTTTCTGCTTGGGTATATGGTTTTAAGGAAAATTTCCTCATCGGTTTCAACATACGGGACTAGGTACACATAGCCACCAATTTCCAACACGAAAACCTTTTGATTTGAGTGGTTGCTACTAGGGTTATCAATGCTATCTAGTATTTGTCCTGCATCTATGAGGACAAAGCACTCCTCAAAGTCTACATCTCCTCTTTCAGAACTTGCTTTTAGCCACGCAGATTTTTAAGTCCCATTTTATGGTTTTGCACATAACATTCATTGTATACACATTGCATGTTTTTATCGAATTTATTTGACTTGAAGATTATTTAAAACATTACACAAAATACCTATAATATGGAAAGAATGGGCGGATAACTCATAGTTAGACGAGCTTCTCAGGGGGCTAAACAGTTAAGCCCCAATCTTTGTAATGTGTAAAGTTTGAATCTATGGCAACACAACAAAACCAGTTAGACAGTTAGGGGTATGGGTAATTGAAAAAGAAGTCTCTTTACTCATGTCAGGAGCTAAAAAGACTATATCCGCTACGTAACGAGTTGCTTGTGCCGATGCTCTACCATCACGGACTTAGGGAGTCGGAGTTATGCAGTCTAAGACTCGCAAACCTTGATTTTGATAATGCTAGGGTCCTTATCAAGCGTGTTAAGGGCGGGATAGACTTCACCCACCCGATAGCAGGTGATGAATTAAGGCTTATTCGTAGGTATTTGCAGCAACGTAAGCAGGGTAGGAGAGCTAGTCTTTCTTGATTGTTCGTGTCGGAACGAGGCAAGCAACTATCAAGGTTCACGGTCATTAAAACTATAGAAGCCTGTTATAAGCAGGCTGGAATGCGCAAAATAAACCCGCACATGCTAAGGCATGGGTGCGGGTTTTATCTCGCTAATAAAGGCTATGACATAAGACTTATAAAGGATTATCTAGGACATAAAAATATAGAAAATATCGTTATTTATACTCGTCTTAGTGGAAAACAATTTGAGGGCTTTTGTGGGGGTTGCGGTGTCTACATAATTTGGTTTACACTACCTTAAGCGGTCAATGTTGAACCATTTGCTAGCTATTTATAATAGTTGACCCTGTCTAAGATCAGTTGAATGCTCTTGTTTAAAAGAATCGGAAGATACCATACCAATAAAATCACTTTGTGACTTAAGCGCATCATCTAAGGATTTAAGTTTTAACAGTGAAATTAATGAAGCACATGCTCTAGCTTGACAGTTTATAGATTTTGCAGGATTAAATTCTATGTCTGTAAACCCTTTATATTTAAATAACCTAATAAAATATTCTTGATGTGTTTCCAGTGCTGTGAGATATAGCCAATCATAAAAAGCGGTTTTTGGGACTAATGGCCATTCCTGACCGAAGAAATCAAAACCAATTAATTGACCAGATTCAAGTATCCTTTCATCTTTTTTTGCGTCATGGCTATCCATCCTATAAATATCTGTGAATGGCCCGCCACCCTCAAAGACTTTACTGCCTTGGAATGCAGACTCTACACTGATTTTACCACTATCAGTATCAATTTTTAAATTGAATGCACTTAACCTTTGTCCTATTTTTTCTTCTGATTTAGTTGATATTTCCAATAGTGGGAATAGACCTTTTCTCTTTGCTGCTTCGTGCATGGCTTCTATATTTTTCTTCTTCTGTATTAGCGCAAACCCAGAATTCCATTTGAATTCCACTTGAATCTCTTTAACAAGATGTTCACGTTTTCCTACTGGAATGAATATTGGACGTTTAGCCATTTTTACAATCTAATATTTTTTCTATTGGCACAAAATCAGGAATTAGTATTTCTGATTTTTTTGCAACTTTTTGTCTTTCTTTAATTGCTGGATCTGTCCAATCTGTTCGCGTAAATAATACCTCAAAATCTATTTGTTCCCTTGCTTCTTCTGGAGAGAGTGTTAGTACACCATTTTTGTTTGAAACATCTGATGTATATCTTACATTGTCTTCAAGTAATATAGATGAGTTTATTTTCAACCATACAGGTTCAGGTATTCTTTTTGCCTGCTTGGCTCTATACAACATGGGATGGTCGTCAACAAACGCTAAATGAACATATTTGTGTAAATCTTTGAATTTATCTGCATTATGACTCCAATCGTTTCCACCAGTAATAGGAACATCTATGTCTTTTTGCTCAAGCTCAGCTAGAGACAAAAGACCTTTATGCTTTATTATCAAATCAAGATTTGATTTATCTGTGAAATGCCAGATGTGGTTAATCTTGTATTTTGTGATTATATTTTTCATTTTTACTCCAACCCAAAAATAAATATGCCAGTTCGGTCAATGCGCTAGTTGGTCGACTGATAGGTGGTAAATCATACAAAAAATGTTTTAACCACCAAACTAACAACACCTGCTAAAATTAAAGCATTCATAACCTCAAGTCTAACTAACCGTCTATCAAAACCTGCTATTTCTTCACTTGCGGCTTTTGCCTTATCTGCTGGAACACCAGCAGAAATAAAGGCTTCGTATGTATTTGACAACATCATTGACATTTTTTTACTCCTGTTTAAACCAACAAATTGAAATCATGGGTTGATTTTAGCATATTTTGGACTTTGTAAGGTTTTATGTCTAACTACACTCCAAACAACCCCCAACAACCAACCCCCTCATACTCCCCACCTCAAACCACCTACAAGCCTTTGCTCTTATTGGTCTAGTGTTATAACCTTGAACAATAATGAGGACTTCATCAGCTTTGAGTGCACCAACATCTTGAAACCATTGCAAAATAAACAAAACCTATCCCTTTGCTAATTTAATAGTTTGTTGCTAGAAATTAGCCAAATGCTTACTTAAATTCTTGCATTTTTTAATGGTTTTTATTTAAAAACCTTGGATTTTATGCTGTTAGGCACACAATCCTATGATTCTCAT
>CALFDA010000074.1 GCA_937950605.1 uncultured PS1 clade bacterium
AACCAACACGATGTCTGATGATTGGATTAGTATTATTTATCATAAGTATTTTCTCCTATATTATTAAAAGCTCTAACACCTTTAAGTTTTAGAGATGGCACTCACTCTATTGTGAGTGATTGTTAGGTTGGGTTGGGGTTGTTGCATATTAGTGTAGTTGTTTTGTTTATACTTATGGTTTTTTGGTGATGGGTAGTATTTACTGGCTTTGTTGTATTGGTGCTTAATTAGCAACAAGTCTAGTTAATTTATAAGATTGTTGCAAAATTGAAAAAAGACCTGTTTGTTGCTGATTTTATAGGTGTTAGCACAGAATCTAGGTGTATTGGTTTTGATGTTGAGTTTTTATTTTGTAATTGCCTAAACAGAATGCTTTTTATAAGTCTAGTTGTTGACTCATTCTGAGTTTTTTGACTTCTAAAAAAGAATTTTTAATAAGTTTATCTTTTTCAAATTCAAGCAATATTTTGTCAATTATAGGACCGCTTTGCTCTATGGTCATGCCAACATTCAGGCGCTTGTCATAGAGTATTTTTAAAAACAAATAGTCTAACCCTGTCAACAAATCAAACACACTTTTATCATTAGCAATAGATGGGTTCACCCAGTCTGAGTCATTGGATATGCCAGTTGCTTGACTTAGCTCTTCCACCACACAACCTGGCAAAAACCCATAACGCATTGCATAGTCAACTGGAATAATTACTATTGCATGTCTTATTGCAAAACCCTGTGGCTGGGTTCTTATTGTTACTAAACAACTAGTATCTTGTGCTAATTTTTCGGCATCTTTTGCGTTGGCAAACATAAAGCGCTTAATGGCTTTTTTATAGTGATATTTTTTGGTTAATATAATTTTAAAATTAGGTTTTTTGTTGTTTTTATGAATGGATAAGCCTGTAATATCGGATAAATCTTGAAAATGGCTTTGAATCAAATTTTCAGCCACCTCGATAGGCGATGGCAAATTAAAATAATCGATTCGGTACTTGATGGGTTTTTCCCAGCGCACTAAACCTGTTTTGTCCTTCATCTTGCCATATTCATTTTTATAAGCAACTTCAAAAAAGGCTTTTTTGATGTATTCCTTAGATTGCCATAATGGCTTAGACGCATGTAGTTGAGTAGTTAATAAGAAAAAAATCAGCCAAAACCTTACATTAGATTTTAGGTCTAAGTTAGAAAAAAAATAACAAGGATTATTTTTCATTAAGGGCACCACTAAAACCGCGGCTAATTGGTTTGGTTAAGTATCCGAACAAAGAACGTGTTCCGACTTTAATGTCAATGGTTCCAGACATGCCTAATTTAACCTTAATTTCTCTAGATTTTGCATTATCTGCATGCTCTGGACCTTGTATTTTTATATTCACCTGATAAAAGGTAATTTGTCTTCCTGTTGGATCTTGATCTAGCAAAGTGTCAGAACTAATATAAGTTACTGCACCTTTTAAACCGCCAAAAATTGTATAGTCAAATGCATCTAGTTTAATGACAACGGGCATGCCAATCTTAATGCGCCCAATATCAACTGGGTTAATTTTTGCTTCTAAAATCACACCACCTTGAGAAGGTGAAATTTCCATTAACTGATCACTAGCACGCAACACCCCTCCCACAGTAGTTACTTTTAATTCTTTCACCACACCAGAGACAGGCGAACGAATATCGGTATATTCTAAAATATTCTTTTGCCCCTTAAGTTTGTGTAGGCTTTTAGAGAGTTCCCCTTCTAGTTTTTCAATTTCATGAGAGGCTTTTTCATAATATTGATTTTTAGTTTCAACAATCTTGCGCTCAAGATCTAAGCGTTGCTTTTTTGCTCTTAATACTTCTAATTGACTCACATCGCCTGATTGTTCTAATGCCTGAGTCATTTTCCATTCTTTGTCAGCAATTTCAAAACTCTTGTTCAGCATGTCTAATTCTTCATTCAAAGAGCGCTTTTTATGCACATAAAGTGCTTTCTGCGCACTAACAAAATCAGGATAATTTTGTGTTAATTCATCAAATACAATAGGTTGTTCTAACACTTCAGCACTTGCTCTTGCTAAAGCCGATTTTAAATAGGCCACTTGTGATCTAATTTCGTGATAACCAGCTTGCGCCCTGTCTTTTTCAAGTGTTGCTAATAGTTGCCCTTGTTTTACTTGATCGCCTTCTGATACTAACAGTTTGGATAATACGCCGCCATCAGCCACCTGAATAATCTGCGTATTGCCATTGGCAACAACACTGCCTTGAGAGCGCACGGTTTCATCAATATCAAATAAACTTGCCCACAATAAAAACCCAACAAAACCGCCCAACAACACATAACTGATAGAGAATGTGTGTTCAATTTTTAATAAAATATCTTCTAATTTTATCTTCATTGTTTTTGTTGCTTTGTTCTGCTAGAAAGTTTGGCAATGACTTCATTTTTTGGACCGTCCATCACTACTTGGTTTCGATTCATAACAATCAATCGATCGACTAATTCTAACATATCCATTTTGTGAGTAACTAATACTAAGGTATCTTGCGGTGTTAGTATTTGTTTGAACAAATTAATCAAGCGTCTTTCTAAATTTTTATCTACCGAAGAGGTTGGCTCATCAAGTAACCAAATATTTGGCGAACGCAATATAACTCTGGTTATATTAGCTAGTTGTCTTTGCCCGTCAGAAAGCCCCGTTCCTCCCTCAGATATTTCTTGCTCCAAACCTTTTTCATGGGTTGTAATTACACTATCTAACAAGCCTGTCATTTTTGATATCTCTAAGATTTTATTATCTCCAGGGTCAACCAAGCCTAAAATCAAATTTTCCCTAAGTGTGCCTTTAAACAAGCGCCCTTCATTTTGCAAAAATCCAATTTTTTCAGATAAAACTGGCTTAGAAATATGTGCTAAATCAATATCATCTAATAAAATCCTGCCTCTATTTGGTTTATACATGCCACTCAACAGCCTTAACAATGTTGTTTTTCCCGAACCAACAGAACCTATGACTGCAATTTTTTCACTAGGCTTGATAATTAATTTTGGCAACACAACTGCTACTTTTTCTCCATAGTTTAATTGAGTGTGTTGCTCAATATGAAATTCTCCACGCACAGTTTCTGGCACAATTGGTTGCTCGATATTGTCATGATCGCATTTTAATTCCCAAATCACATCTAAAGAGCGAATGGCAGATTTCGTGTTAGCCCATTGCACTAAGTGGGCGGGAATCTGTGCCACAGGTGCTAAAATTCTACCTGATAGAATCGAGCAAGCAATCAGTCCACCCATAGTTAAACCGCCACCACCGATAAGCATTGCCCCAGATGCCACCATCAAAATGAAAGAAGTTTGCTGAAAAAGTGCCACCATATATTGAGATTGATCTGTCATGCGCTTCATTTTTAAGTCATAAACACGCCCTTCATCAGTAGTGTTCATCCAATTAGAAAGCATGCGCCAACCACCTTGACCCGATTTAATGGTTTCTGCTCCTTCAACTGATTCAACTAAAAGACCAACTTTAAGATTAACAGACTCGTTAATATTATCGGCGAGTGTCTCAATTTTTTTATGGAAATATAAACCCACAAAAGTGGCAATAACAAAAAACACCACAGGTACCAATGCCAAATAACCGCCAATTAATACAATTAAGGCAACATAAAACAAAACAAATGGTACATCAACCACCAAGTATGTTGTAACCGCGGATAAAAAACTACGTACCGATTCGTAACCACGCATTTGCGAAGCCAAGCTCCCCACGCTTTTTGGTATCTGATCCATTCTAAGTGCTAAAAAACGCTTATACACATCTCTAGACAAACGCCTATCAATGTTTTCAATCAATTTTTCATAAAGTCCTGCACGCACCAATTTGGCAACAAATTCTAAGCCGACAATAAACAGCGTGCCAATAGTTAGCACTAACAAGGTTTGTTGTGCGCCAGTAGGCACAACGCGGTCATAAATTTGCATAGAATAAAACGCACTAGCAACTGCAATTGTATTAATTAAAACACCAGCAACTGAGGCATCAATTAACCATTTTTTATGGGTAATCAACTCAGATTTAACCATTTGAAAAATTCGGCTACTACTTGCATCAAATTTCTTTTTAAGTTTTAAAGAAAAAATTTCATAATCGTTAAAACTATCAATAACGACTTCGACCCATTTATTTTGCTCAAACGAAACCCATTCAGAAATCCATTGCTCTTTGCTGTTTAAGGTTTTTAAAACACCCCATTTTTTTTCGATATTGTCAAATATAAGCAATGGCAATATTGAAGGGTCGCTGATGGTTTTGATTTTTTTTGGTTTATTTACTAATAACGCATGACAAACATTTTGTAGCATTACAAAATTTGCAATCCCATCTTTGAATTCATCTTCAATAACTTGTTGAAGTTCAACTTGATCAAACCGAAAACGTTGTAATTGTGACAAGCGTCTTAAACTCAATGTTAAACTTTGCTTAGCGTTGTTATTTGTATCTATACTCATTTTGACAATGTTAAATTGCTCCTACGCCCTTAATGCTTATGGCTAAACGCCAACTAGTCAATAAAGATTCCACAATAACATCTGACATCTTAGATTCTAATTGGTTTACTTCGCGAATCGAATTCATTACATCTATCCATTGTTTTCTACCATTTAAATACTGTCGATACCAAGATTGTTGTATTTTTTTGACTGACAACAAAGCGGCTTTCAACAGCTTTTTTTGCTCGGATAATGATTGATAAGAAGTCCAGTCACTTTCAAACTTTTGTATTGTGGTATTTTTCTGGGTTTCTAAGTCAAGCAAAATAGAATGCTCCGTTAGTCTTGCGCTTTCAATACGGGACAACAGACTTAAACCTGCACCGAAATTACTAGATAACTCAAGAAAAAAACGATCCTCATTATCAGCATCAGCATTCGTGTAGCTACCCCATTGTTTTTCAAATCTTAGTTTGAGTGTTGGGTACAAATTAGATTTAACCTCTTTATAATTTGAATGTGCTTCTTTGGCTTGCTCTAATAGAATTTTTAAGCTAGGGTCAATCTTAAGAGTTTGATTAAGTGCCACTTCTTTGTCATTATTGATGATATAGTCATCAGCAGTATGTTTAATTAGAAGTTCTGTGTCTAATGGCTCACCTATTAATTCTTCTAACTTTAACAAGGCATTCTTGTGGTTAGTGGTAGCAATAACTAAGTCAAGTCCAACCTGCGATAATCGTGCTTGGACAAACGATAAATCGCTTTTGGAAGAAAGTCCTTGTTGAATCCTGTTTGTAATTGTTTTTTTTAGTGATTCGTGTTCTTTTTTGCTTGAGGCAAAAACTTTAAGTTTTAAATAACTGCCATACCAAATTCCATAATAACGAATCACATTAAGAGCTAGGTCTCTTTTTGTAATCAATGTGTTGAATCGACGAATATTAAGCTGTGCCCGCGCTTTCTCTAAACCAGCATCAATTCCGCCTCCTGCCCAAAGCACTTGGTCAATTCCAAGACTAATAATTTTGTCGTCTGCGACATAACTCGTGTCTCTTTCTGATGCTTCAACTTGACTTGCTGAAACACTTAGTGCTGGAAAATATTGCCATTTTGCTGTTTCAACAGTTTTTTTCACAGAATATAATAGTGCATCTTGCGATTTAATTGAAGAATGATAGTTAAATGCTTTATAAATCAAACTAGTTAAACTATAATCATCACCGTCCTTTGCACTAATACTAGAGGAAAAGATAATTAACATCAACACCAATAAAAATCTACACAACACAAGCGACATACTGACACAATACAAACCCGGCATTATACCTTAAATATCTTGTACAGCACTTTGCCAACTAAGTGTTAGGTGCTGATGTTTTTATTTCAATCTAAATTATCAATCAACACAAAGTTACGCCTAAAGTTTTAGAATACATGAGATAAGATAATGCTATATTAGTATGTTATAATGCACGCTGATTTACTATCGTATGGAGGATACATGAAGAAGATTTTAGCAATCGTATTGTTAGCATTTACACTCAATGTAAACGCTTTTTGGAATAATAATGATGGTCCTTGGAGCAGGAGCAAGGGTTACTATGGTTATCAGGACAATGGTATTTTCGACTTTAACCCTTACGATTATTGGGATCCACGTTGGTATGTTGAAGAGATGTCAAATATGATGGACGAGTTTGACGATGATGATGATTGGGACGACTATTACAGGGGTGGCTATGGTTATAGCCCGTATGGCAGGTACAATGGTTATGGTCCGTATAATTCGCTACGGAGTAGAAAAGGTTCTTGGAGCAGAGGACCTTGGGATGATGATGACTATCGTCGTGACTGCGAATCTACAAAAAAAGACGATAAATAATTGTTAGATCTAGTAAAAAAAGCCCGCTCTTGCGGGCTTTTTTATTGCCAAAAGATTATGCATGCAAGGTATAACAAGCATTTTCGACTTGGCTTTTAAATTTGGGTCTTATAATTTCAAGTCTAATATCAAGAGGTGCCATCACACCATGTTAACTAGTGAATTTAGCTATACATAATCATATTCGCAATACTGCAATATAATGCAAGGATTAATTTTTGCCATAAGATTACAAACTTCAACTGCTAAACCTATGGTGTTTTATACATTCTGTTATTTAAGATATTGAGCCTGATTATTTGTCATAATTTTGTTTAAACTCACATTGGCGCAATTCGGCAAGCCCATTGAGTTTAATTTTCGGGTAAAATCACCTGCCTGATATGTTTGGTCGCAAAATGTATCGCTGATAACATCCGCTGAGGGTGTTTTTTATTTTTTAAAAAAAAGGAAAGAGGAAATGCCTATTAAAATTAACGCTACAATGCGTAAAGAATGCGGGAAAGGTGCGAGCCGCCGCCTGCGCCGTCAAGAACAAGTGCCTGCTATTGTTTATGGTGCAGGTAAAAATCCTAGTATGGTTGCATTGGACATGCACGAGATAACACATCTTTTAGAAGATGAACAAACTTATGCTTCGGTACTAGAGCTGATTGTTGATAAAAAAGTAGAGCCTGTTATCATCAAGGATTTACAGCGCCATCCTGCTAAAAATTTTGTTGCTCACGTAGATTTTTTACGCGTTGAAATGCAAAAGAAAATTATAACCAATATCCCGCTACACTTTATTGGCGAAGAAAATAACGATGCACTACGTGTTGGTGCTATTCTTAAGCAGTTTGTTACGAGTATCGAAATTTCTTGTTTGCCAGCAAATTTACCACATGCTATTGAGGTTGATATTAGTAATCTAGCAATAGGGGAGCATATTAGTTTGACAGGTTTAACAATGCCAGAAGGTGTTACCATTAATGCATTAACGCATGGTGATATTAAAGCACACGACCAAAGTGTTGTTACAATTCAAGAACCAAAATTAATATCTGAAGAGACCCAAGAAGATGCTATTGATGAAGCTGAAAGTGATTTAGATTAAAACTTGATTAAGAGGTGTTTGTGGCGATTAAGCTGATTGTTGGTTTGGGTAATTTAGGCAAAGACTATCAGTTGCACCGTCATAATGTAGGGTTTTGGTTTTGTGATAATCTCGCACACTTGTATACAGGAGTATTTAAAACAACACCCAAGTTTTGTGGCGAGGTTGCGCAAATTAACATTTCTGGAAAAAGTATTTGCCTATTAAAGCCGAACACCTATGTAAACGCCTCTGGTCGCTCAATTCAAAGTGTCGCTAAGTTTTATCAAATCAACACTAATGAAATTTTACTTGTCCACGATGAGTTAGATATTAACCCTGGTGTCGCTAAAATTAAATTTAGTGGTGGTCATGGCGGACACAATGGACTGCGTGATACAATTAGCGTCTTAAAAAGTAAAGATTTTTATCGTCTAAGAATTGGTATCGGACGCCCTAGCGATAAATCTAGGGTGTCAGATTTTGTTCTACATGCGCCTAGCAAATCAGAGCTAGCATTGATTCAAAATGCACTTTCTGATGCGCTAAATGTGATTACACAAATAATCACGGGCGATATTGAATCGGCAATGCAAATATTACACACACAATAGGTAAAAAATATGGGGTTTAAATGTGGTATTGTTGGTTTGCCTAATGTAGGAAAATCAACTTTGTTTAACGCATTAACACAAGCGGGTATCGACTCGGCAAACTATCCATTTTGCACGATTGAGCCAAATGTTGGCGTTGTGCCAGTTAATGATAAGCGTCTAGAGCAATTAGCCAATATTGTTAATCCGCGCAAAATACTACCAACCACGATGGAGTTTGTCGATATTGCGGGCTTGGTTAAAGGCGCATCGAAAGGCGAGGGCTTGGGCAATCAATTTCTTAGAAATATTTGTGAAACTGATGCTATTGTGCATGTAGTTCGTGCTTTTGATAATGATGATATTGTGCATGTGGCAGGCAAGGTTGTGCCCGCTGATGATATTGAAATTATAAATACAGAATTGGTTTTAGCCGATTTAGCAACGGTTGAAAAACTTTATCAAAAAGCTCTTAAAAATACTAAGTCTGGACAAAAAGATGGATTGCTATTAAAAACATTGTTAGAAAGATTGTTGTCCACACTCGAAGATGGAAAAAGCATTCGCACCTTATCTTTTGATAAGGACGAAAAAAAATTACTACAAGGTTTTCAGTTATTGACTATTAAGCCAGTTTTATATGTTGCTAATGTTAGTGAAGATGATTCTAACAACAGCCCATATTTGGACACTATATATACGCTAGCACAGGCAGAAAATGCGCAGGTTGTTAGTATTTGTGCCGACGTTGAAGCAGAAATTGCACAGTTAGAAGATGAAGAAAAACAAGAATTTTTATCCGCAATGGGACAAGATGAATCGGGGTTAGATAGGTTGATTAAGGCGGGTTATAAGTTACTAGGTTTACAAACTTATTTCACCGCAGGCGCAAAAGAAGTACGCGCTTGGACTATTAATATTGGCGATAAAGCACCTCAGGCAGCAGGCAAAATTCATGGTGATTTTGAAAAAGGTTTTATTCGTGCTGAGACAGTTGCTTTTGATGATTTTATTGCATGCCAAGGTGAAAAAGGCGCAAGAGAATCAGGAAAATTACGCTCAGAAGGCAAGGATTACATCGTGCAAGATGGCGATGTTATCCACTTTTTATTTAACATATAGATTGATGATATAATCGCTATGACGATGAACAACAAAAAACAAACTAAAGTATTGATTATTCTAGATGGGTGGGGGCATTCGGAAGTTACGCAAAATAATGCAATTGCGCAAGCTAAAACACCTGTATGGGACAAACTTAATCAAAAATTTGCAAATTCTTTAATTTCAACTAGTGGCATAGAAGTGGGTTTGCCAAGTGAGCAAATGGGCAACTCGGAAGTGGGACACCTTAATTTGGGTGCTGGACGTGTTGTCAAGCAAGATTTTATGCGTATTCACCATGACATTGAAAGCGGTGATTTTTTTAGGAATCCCATTTTAAGAAACTCTTTGGAATATGCTAATAATAACAATAAAGTCGTTCATATTATGGGTTTATTGTCTGATGGTGGCGTGCATTCACATGAGGACCAAATTCATGCCATGTTAGATATGACTAAACAATATGGCTGTAAAAAAGTTTATTTGCACATGTTCTCTGACGGCAGAGACTGCGCACAGAAGAGTGCAAAAGTCTATATCAAAAAATTGGAAGATAAAATTGCTGAGTTAGGTGTGGGCGAAATTGTTAGCATAATTGGTCGGTATTTTTCTTTGGATAGAGATAATCGTTGGTCGCGCGTACGTTGTGCTTATGAGCTTATCACCAAAGGAAAAGGCAAATTTTTAGCGGCTAGTGCTATCGAGGCGATTGATATGGCGTATGAGCGTGGCGAGACCGATGAGTTTGTGCAATCAACGGTGATTAAAGAACCAACAAAAGTCAGGAAAGGCGATGTTATTATATTTATGAATTATCGTGCCGATCGTGCTAGACAAATTACCCAAGCATTGACAGATGAAAATTTTCAGGGCTTTTCTCGTGGAACTTTCATGCCAACCCAATTTGTGTGCTTGACAGAATACAAAAAAGAATTTAATTTACCAGTTGTTTATCCAACCACAAAACTTAATAATGTGCTAGGCAAATATTTGTCTAATTTAGGTATGACACAACTTAGAATCGCCGAAACCGAGAAATATGCACACGTTACTTTCTTTTTAAATGGCGGTATTGAAGGTCCTTTTTATGGAGAAGACCGCGTGTTGATTCCATCGCCAGATGTTGCAACTTATGATCTTGAGCCAGAGATGAGTGCCTTTGAGTTAACCGACGAATTAGCTGAAAATATTGAGAGTCAAAAATACGATTTAATTATTTGTAATTTTGCCAATACTGATATGGTTGGACACTCTGGTAAGTTTGAGGCAACTGTTAAGGCGGTTGAAACAGTAGATGCATGTTTAGATGTTGTTTACCAGTCAGTCAAATCTATTGAAGGCGCAGAGATGTTAATCACCTCCGATCATGGGAATGCTGAGCAAATGGTGGACCCCAAGACGGGCGAAGCACACACAGCACACACAAATAGCCCTGTGCCATTAGTATTTGTGAGCGAACGTAAAGCAGAAATTGCTAAAATAGGCACAGGTTCATTGTCTGATATTGCCCCGACACTACTAATGATGATGGGTATTGAGCAACCAGATGAAATGACTGGACGCAGTCTGTTAACTTTTAAATAATTTATACCTAGGAGACAAAAAATGAAACAACCGAATTTTATTGCCCCATCAATTTTATCGGCTGATTTTGCCAAGCTTGGTGAAGAAGTGGACAATGTATTAGCAGCAGGTGCTGATATTGTACACTTTGATGTTATGGATAACCACTATGTGCCGAATTTAACCATTGGTCCATTGGTTTGCGAAGCTCTTATAAATCATGGCATAAGTGCACCGATTGATGTACACTTAATGGTTAAGCCAGTGGATAGAATTATTCCCGATTTTATTAATGCAGGTGCTTCGTATGTTACTTTTCACCCCGAAGCTTCTGAGCATATCGATAGGACACTAAGCATGATTAAAGAGAGTGGTTGTAAAGCGGGATTGGTTTTTAATCCAGCAACGCCATTGCATGTTTTAGAAAATGTTATGGATAAGTTGGATATGATTTTGTTGATGTCGGTCAACCCTGGTTTTGGTGGTCAAGCGTTTATCCCGCATACATTAGAAAAATGCAAACAAGTGCGTCAGATAATTGACAACAGTGGCAAAGCCATTCGCTTAGAGATTGATGGAGGTGTTGGTCCTGCTAATATTCGTGAAGTAGCTGAGGCGGGTGTGGATACGTTTGTTGCTGGTTCTGCTATCTTTAATACCGAAGATTATAAAGTTACGATTAATAAGATGCGTGAAGAATTGGCAAAAGTCAAATAATGCACAAAATAACACCTAGATTATTGTAATTTCTCTTACATAAAAAATGTCGCAATAATCTTGATTGCAGTTGCATAGCGTTTGGATTTATGCGAGAGTTATTTGTTGTGATGGAGTAGTACCCTATCAAGTTTGTCGTTGTGTTCGAGTAGACTATCGTGGTAGTCTGTTGAGACCTCTATATAATCTAGTTCAACATCACGTTTTTGCCGATAAGTTTCAATCAATGCTCGAGTGCTAATGGATTGATGTAAATAATGTTCGAGTGCTGAGTTGGCTTCAATCTTGACATCAGATAATAATTTTTCGTATTTATCCAGTGTTTTTAACCTTAAATCTAATTCGATAAGCAGTGCTTTAACATTTGTGAAAATGTCTTTTAGTTTATTGTTGTGATCTATCTCTAATTTCTGAAGTGCCAGTTCTGCTACTTTGATGTTTTTTTGGTTGTTTGCATTAACGCCAATTGGGGTAACAAAATCAAGACTAGTTGTGTATAAAATACTCTTGTTGTCATAATTTGTAGTTTTTGTGTTACCTTCATTATCATTCTTTTCGGCACTGATACTAAAATCTAGTTTGGATAAGGATTGATTTTTATAATAATCTAAATCAATTTTTTTCGAACGCTTATCAATATCAAGTTTTAACAAAGCACGTATATTATGACGCAGATATTGTGCTAAATTTGGTATAGCTATTGGTTGATTTTTAACACCTATTTCAGGTTTTTCCGACCATAAACCCACATCATTAAGTGCAGTAACTAGGGATTTTTTTAAGGCTTGTAATTTACTATCATTATTTGATATGTCTTGATTTGCACGCAAAATGGCTGTACTGATTTTTACCTTATCTTGTGTTGTATTAGCTTTAATTGCTGTTAACAAGTGCTGGTAATCTTGATAAATCCCAGCATTTTTTTGATAAAAATTCCAATCAATAAATTGCTCTAAGCGATCAACCAAAAATGCTTCTTGCGCATCGTCAAAGTCCAGTTCTTCTTTGTCTAAATCCAAAATATTGCGCTGATAGCTTTTTAAACTTGCCGCGTTACTACCATGTTTTAATAATGGGTATCTATAATCAATGCTATAAGTATTATCAAAAGTAGATATGCTGTATTCTGTATAAAATGCATCTTGTTTATAGCGCGTTATATCGGTATCTGGGGTTGAACGCTTAACACTTAATGTCAAAACAGAGGGGTTGGATAAGAACTTCTTTTCGGTTGATAATTTGATAGATTGATTATTTTTACGACGTTGTTTTTCGTATGCGGATTTGGATGTGGTATTTTTGTCTATATCGTAGTAACTATTTGACAACGATGCGCTCAATTCACTATTCCAATCTGCATAACTGCTTTTACTAGCATCTAGTTCTATTTTTTTAATTGCAACATAGATTTTATCTTTTTCAAAATGCGTATCTTGACTTAATACTTTTTCAATAAATTCCTGTTGGTTTAATGCTACAACATCTATTGTGAACAACAACAAAATGAAGTTTATGATAATTTTCATG
>CALFDA010000075.1 GCA_937950605.1 uncultured PS1 clade bacterium
TTCTTTACTGTCAAATATCAATGGCTATACTACAAAGGCAGAAAATATAAAAAAAAATATTCACTCTATTTATTTCAAAAATAACTTAGTAGCAAGATGCTTCAAAAAACATGGTTTCTATGAATTTTTAGAAGAGAAAAAAATAGACTATAAAAAAATACTTTCTAAAAAATTACTGCCAGATGATGCGCTACTTGTTATTGTTAGAGAAACTTTATTTATTATTGAAGTTAAATACCAACAAGTTGCAGGCTCAGTAGATGAAAAATTGCAAACTTGTGACTTTAAAAGAAAACAATACTTAAAGTTGGTTACTTCACTTAATTTGAAAGTGGAATATATTTATGTCTTAAACAATTGGTTTAAAAAACCGTCTTATAAAGATGTATTGGACTATATTCATAGCGTAAATTGTCATTATAAATTTAACGAATTACCACTCGCTTGGTTGGGACTTCCTGAATGATTGCAACAATCAGACATATCCAAGCACTTAGTCAATTTAAACAAGATGCACTAAACCAAAAACTTTCTCGACATAGCGTCCAGTTAATCGGTACAGAGTTTGTGCATTTTGCTTATTGTCAACAAGCATTAAGCAACGCCGAATCCAACACTTTAAAGGCTTTGCTAAATTATGAAAAAGCTGTTGAGTTTGACGCTAAATCACAAATTATCATCATTCCACGCCTTGGCACGATTTCGCCTTGGTCTTCTAAGGCTAGCGATATTTTGCATCTGTGTGGATTGACAAACATATCACGCATTGAGCGTGGCACGATTTATCATTTTGATAAGCCGATTCAAGACAAACAAGCAGTTTTATCGGTGATTATGGATAAGATGACAGAATCTGAATTATCTAGCATAAATGATGCACACAAATTATTTGACGATTTTCCCCCGCGTCCTTTTGAGCGTATAGATGTTTTATCACAAGGCAAATCTGCTTTAGAGACTGCTAATACAACCTTAGGTTTAGCACTTTCTGAGAGTGAGATTAATTACTTGCTAGATAATTTTACAAAATTAAACCGCAACCCAAGCGATGTAGAATTAATGATGTTTGCACAAGCAAATTCTGAGCATTGTCGGCACAAAATTTTTAATGCAGATTGGACAATTGATGGGGTTAAACAGAAAAAAAGTCTATTTGCAATGATTCGCAACACTTACCACCAACACCCCAAGGGTTTATTAAGTGTGTATGCGGATAACTCGGCAGTTATGCAAGGTTATAAGGGCGAGCGTTTTTATGTAGCGAAAAATGGCGAATATGTCAAATCTAATGAGCATAGGGCTATTTTAATGAAAGTGGAAACTCACAATCACCCGACTGCAATTGCCCCACACCCAGGGGCTGCAACTGGTTCTGGAGGTGAGATACGCGATGAAGGCGCAACGGGACGTGGCTCAAAACCCAAAATTGGTTTATGTGGATTCAGTGTCTCTAATTTAAATATTAAAGGGGCAAAACAACCTTGGGAAATGACATACGGCAAACCTAATCAGATTGTCTCAGCACTTGATATTATGCTCGAAGGTCCAATTGGTGTGGCTGCCTTTAATAATGAGTTTGGTCGTCCGAATACCTTGGGTTATTTCAGAACCTATGAGCAAGCAACCCCTAATGGCGATGTGCGTGGCTATCACAAACCGATTATGCTAGCGGGTGGTTTAGGGCATATTCAAGAGCAACACATTAAAAAAAACCATATCCCTATTGGTAGCAAAATTATTGTTTTAGGCGGCCCCGCTATGTTGATCGGCTTAGGGGGTGGTGCTGCATCAAGCATTAATAGTGGTGAACAAAGTATGGATTTAGACTTTGCTAGTGTGCAACGCGCTAATCCAGAAATGCAAAGACGTGCACAAGAAGTGATTGATAGTTGTGCTAATTTAGCCGATAAAAACCCAATCATTTCAATTCATGATGTTGGTGCTGGTGGTCTTTCAAATGGTTTACCCGAATTAGTGAATGATTTTGCTAGGGGTGCGCGTCTTGAGTTGCGTGATGTGCCTAATGATGACATGCAAATGTCGCCACTTGAGATTTGGTGTAATGAATCTCAAGAGCGCTATGTGCTTGCTATTAGTGCAAAAAATCTTAAATTGTTTAGCGCAATTTGTCAGCGTGAGCGCGCGCCGTTTACTGTATTAGGCGAAGTTATTAAAGAACAAGTATTGGTTTTAGAAGATGCTTTATTTGCCAATAAACCGATTGAAATACCAATGGCATTACTATTTGGCAATCCACCAAAAACCAATATTCACGCCACCACACACGCCCTTACTCTAAACGCTTTCGACACCAGCAATATTCAATTAGATGAAGCAATTAACCGAGTATTACAGTTACCAAGTGTCGCTAGTAAAAGTTTTTTGATTACTATTGGCGATAGAAGTGTTACGGGTATGGTAGCACGCGATCAATTCGTTGGTCCATGGCAAGTACCAGTAGCAGATTGTGCGATTTCGTTATCTGATTACACAGCCTACAAAGGCGAAATTATGGCAATTGGCGAAAAAGCACCTCTAGCACTTTGTGATGCTAAAGCCGCCGCTAGAATGACAATTGGCGAAGCTTTAACTAATATGCTAGGTGCTTATGTTGAGGATATCGCTGATATTAACCTAAGCGCAAACTGGATGAGTGCTAGTGGACACATAGGCGAAGATGCCAAATTATTTGCAGCAGTTGAAGCGGTTGGTATGGAATTGTGCCCAGAATTAGGGCTTAGCATTCCTGTGGGCAAAGATTCAATGAGCATGAAAAGTGCTTGGCAGGAAGGCAATCAAGATAAATCGGTAACCGCCCCACTCTCGCTTGTCATTAGTGCTTTTTCTAAAACCCCTGATGTGCGTATACAAATCACCCCATTATTAGACAACAATACAGCAAGTGAGCTATTATTAATTGATTTAGGCAACAAACAAAATCGCATGGGTGGTTCATGTTTGGCGCAAGTCTACAATCAAATTGGGGATAACGCGCCTAATCTTGATGACACAAAACTGTTTAAAAAATTCTTCAATACCATCAATCAATTAAACCAAGACGGGTTAATCAGTGCCTATCACGACCGCAGTGATGGCGGTGTGATTGTTGCCTTGTTAGAAATGGCATTTGCCACCCACTGTGGTTTGGATATTGTTGATAGTGATATTAACACCCTATTTAACGAGGAACTTGGTTGTGTTATTCAAACAAGTATAGAAAATAAAGCACAAGTACTCGCATCTTTATCTAAGGCTGGATTAAAAGATTGCGTGCATACCATTGCTAAAATCAACAATACAGACACCATCAATATTGGCGCATTTAGCGAAAAACGCAAGGTATTACAACAGCTATGGAGCAAAACTTCTTACGAAATTGCCAAACTTAGAGACAATCATGATTGCATACAAGAAGAATTTGACGCACTCTTAGAAGACACCTCAGGGCTAACAATCAAACCTACTTTTGATTTTAACCAAGCACCTAACATTTTAACTCACAGACCTAAAATTGCAATCTTGCGCGAACAAGGTGTTAATGGACAAATCGAGATGGCAGTAGCTTTTGATAAAGCAGGTTTTGCGGCTGTTGATGTGCATATGAGTGATATCTTAAACCGTCGTATTTCACTATGCGAATTTAGTGGTTTGGTGGCTTGTGGAGGTTTTTCTTATGGCGATGTATTAGGTGCTGGACGTGGTTGGGCAAACTCTATTCTTTACAATGCACATGCTAAAGAAGAATTTGCAACCTTTTTTAACCGTAGCAACAGTTTTGCTTTGGGGGTTTGCAATGGTTGTCAAATGCTTTCTCAATTACATACCATCATTCCCGGCACGAAAAATTGGCCAAGCTTTAATCGCAATATTTCTCAGCAGTTTGAGGCACGTTTCTCCTCGGTTAAAATTAATAATAGCAACTCAATCTTTTTAACGGGTATGGAAGAATCAATAATACCAATTGCTATTGCCCACGGTGAGGGACGTGCAAGTTTTGCCAATGGACAAACAAATAATATAGTATTGCAATATGTTGACCACAACGCAAAACCAACACAAACCTACCCACATAACCCAAATGGTTCGGACAATGCGGTAGCTGGTGTCAGCAATGATTCTGGGCAGGTTACCATTATGATGCCACATCCAGAACGTGTCATTAGAAGTGTGCAACACTCATACCACCCAAAAGATTGGGGTGAGCGCAGTCCATGGATGAGAATGTTTGAAAATGCCCGCAAATGGGTTGATTAGTGATATTTATCGACTCTATTCAAAATATTCTAACTTAAAATTTTAAGTATGGTTTTTTACAAGCATTGCAAAATAAACCAAAAAATCTTACCAACCCACATTTTTAAAGGTTTTAAGAAAAATCTAAAAAATGCAATAATTTATCCACAAGATTAGTTAATTTTTAATAAAAAATCGGCTAAATGAAAAATTAGATAAATTTTTACCTATTTTGTAATGCTTTTATAAGATAAATAATAAGTAAAACTTAAAACCCACTAAAACCATACCATTTAGGAAAAGCAATAAGGCTAATTAACACGCTAATTTGAATAATAATAAAAGGTATCACACCTGTATAAATATCTTTTGTGCTAACGGATTTTGGTGCAACACCCTTAAGGTAAAACAGACTAAAACCAAAAGGCGGCGTAAGAAAAGAAGTCTGTAGATTCATAGCAATAAGAATAGCAAACCATTCCATATCAATACCAAGCGATAAAGCAATTGGATAAAAAATCGGCACAATCATTAGCGATATTTCAACAAAATCAATAAAAAACCCTAGAATAAGAATAATTAACATTGAAATAAAAATAAAACTTGTTTCTTTGGCGGGCAAGTTCATAATAAATTCCTCTACAACCCTATCACCTCCGCTATAGGTGAATACCATTGAAAAAGCACTAGCACCCAACAAAATAGCAAATACCATAGCACTAACCTTAACAGTTTCAATGCTTGTTTCATATACCATTTTCCAGTTCAATCTGCGATAAAAAAATGCTAATAACAAAGCACCAATAGCGCCAATAGCAGCAGATTCTGTGGGCGTAGCAATACCCGAAAAAATCGATCCAAGCACCGCTATGATAAGCGCAATGGGTGGCACAATGGCTTTAACAATAACGATAGTTTTCTTTGACCTTGCTAAATTGTAATTATTGCTTTTAAAAGCTGGAGCAATGTTTGGATTCCAATAAGCAATAAACAACACATAAACAATATATCCAGCAACCAAAACCAAAGAAGGTGGAATTGCGCTTTGAAACAAATCCCCAACAGGCACACTCAAAACATCTGCCAAAATAATAAGCACAATAGAGGGCGGAATAACTTGCCCTAAGGTTCCTGAAGCACAAATCACACCTGTAGAAAAGGTTTTTTTATAATGGTGCTTGAGCATAACAGGCAAAGAAATAACGCCCATAGCAATAACGCTTGCCCCTACTACTCCTGTAGAAGCAGCAAGTAATGAACCAACCAAAATAGTAGAAACTGCCAAGCCCCCGCGTATATTGCCAAACAAATCACCTACGGCTTCTAATAATTGCTCAGCAAGCTTGGTTTTTTGCAGAACAATACCCATAAAAATAAACAAAGGCACTGCCATTAAGATGGTGTTTTGCATCACATTCATAATGCGATAAGGCATAAAACCAAACAAATCCACACCTTGTGTTAAAACGCCAAAAATAACCGCAACACCCGCAAAGGTAAATGCCACAGGAAAACCAACCATCAGCAATGCCAAGGTTATGAAAAACATAATCAAACCAATCATTGTGTGATAATCCTGTAGTTATCTTTAGCGAATAAAATGCCAGAAATAATTACCAAAATAAAACTAACAGAAATCATGCTTTTGATGATAAAGCGATAAGTTAGCCCGCCTGGATCAGGACTTTTTTCATCGATTGCATAGGCTAAATAAGCAAAATCAGCACCATAATAAACAATCAATAAACTAATCGGCAAAATAAATATAAAAAACCCAACAATATTGATCAAAGCTTGTTTTTTAGCAGGAAATTTTGCGTAAAAAATATCAACCCTAACATGTGCGTTTTTTTGTAGTGTGTAAGCAATACCCAATAAGAACATTGCAGAAAATAGATGCCACTCCATCTCTTGCAAAGCGATAGAGGAATTATTAAAAACGTAACGAAGCGCAACATCAACAAAGACATTGGCAATCATTAATAACAATAAACCAATCGTTAGTGCTTCTAAATATTGGGTGTATTTACGCCTTAGCAAGTGTTTCTAGTCAAGTAAATTTATTTTTATAAACGCCATATTTTTCTATCGAACCCAATCTTTACTTTAAAAATTCATTGCCATTCAAAGACAAACACGCCCCATATGCTTTGCTACCCTATTAGATTTTTATAACAAGTTGCGTAAGTGTCATCAATCAAAAAATTTTAATGTTGGTAAAGATTCAACCGATTTTATTGTTGCTTAGAATTGAATTCATCACCATCACTACTAATCTTCTTAGAAACAACAAAACAAATAAAGACTAACAACCTTTTTTTTATTTTAAAAAATTGCATCGCTAATATTTTGCATGTTTTTAGACTAAGATTATTCGGATTGGGAATTCAAATAAGCCTGATCTGAAATTGCTGTCCAAGCGCGTATTTTTTTCAAATAACTGGTTTGGGATTCAATAATTTCTTTAGCAAGCGCATTTTTTTCTGCTAACTCTTTAAGTAGTGTGTCGTTGGCTTTTTTGAGTGCTTCGAACACTGGTTTTGGAAAAGTTCTAACCTTGATATTAGGATAATCTTTTTTCATACTTGCCCAATTTTTAGCACTTTCATGCTCAGAGTGTGTATACATTTGGTAGGCTGACAATTTCATCGCACTAACAAGAATTTTTTGTAAATCTTTTGGCAAAGTATTGTATTTTTGCAGATTAATCAAAAATTGTAACTCTGCACCTGGTTCATGCCAACCTGTGTAATAGTAAGATGCTATTTTATGAAAACCCATTCTAAGGTCCAAAGATGGACCTACCCACTCCAAAGCATCAATAGTGCCTCTATCTAGTGCAGTATAAAGCTCACCCGCTGGAATGTTGATAGGTTTTGCCCCTACTTCTGCCATAATTTCCCCTGCAAATCCAGGAATACGCATTTTCAAGCCTTGCAAATCTTCAATTGAATTAATTTCCTTTTGAAACCAGCCACCCATCTGATTGCCAGTGCTACCACCGATAATTGACTTCATGCCATGTTTTGCATAAACCTTATCCATTAATTCTTGACCGCCACCATACTCAAACCAAGCGCGTTGCTCGCTAGTTGTCATGCCAAATGGCATAGTGGTAAAAAATAAGGTATTAATATCTTTGCCTTTCCAATAATAAGAGCCTGAGTGCCCTAAATCATATTGACCTGATTTAACGAAATCAAAAATACCAAATGCCGATTTATGCTTGTTTTTAGAATCAATTTGAATTTTTAATCTTCCGTTTGACATTGATTCTGCTAATTGCTTGAAATTTTTAGTAGCGTCTCCAAAAACTGGAAAATTGCTCGGCCAACTTTCTGCTAGTGTAAGTGTGTATGTTTGTGTGCTTTGTTGTACTTTAGCAGGTTGTTTGTTGTCATCACAAGCGCTTAAAAAAAGCGTGGCTAATAATAGTATTAAGATTTTCATATTTATCTAAACTCGTTATTTATGTTGTAATTGCGCCAAGACGGCACGGTCGTTAGAATTATAGTCTTGAAAAGTTTGAATATGGATAAATTTTTTTCGCAACAGGCTAACAACCCTAGACTGCTGGTTATAACCATGTTCTAACAACAGATAACCTTTCTTGTTAAGGTGTCGTGGTGCTTGCTTAATAATGAGGCGAATATCATCTAAACCATCTTTGCCAGAAACAAGCGCATTTATAGGTTCGTGTCGCAAACTATCTAAACATGGGTCATTTTCTTCTATATAGGGAGGATTAGAAATAATTAAATCAAAACATTGATTAGGCACTGCATCAAACCATGTTCCCTGTCGAAAATTGATAGCTCTTGTGGCATTTTGTTTGGCAACCTTGATTGCAGATTCAAAATAATCTGTTGCCCACACTTCCCAATGCGGATTTTTGTCCGCTAATGTAGTAGCAATGATGCCGCTACCTGTGCCTAAATCAAGCAGACGACAGGGTTTTTCTGCAAATAAGTCTAGCGCAATATCAACTAATAATTCGGTTTCGGGGCGTGGAATAAGTGTATCAGGCGTTACTTTAAAATTTAAATGATAAAAACCCTTATTGCCGCTTAGATAAGCAAAAGGCACACCTTGCTTGCGTTTTTTTATCAACGCATTAAGTGTGCGTGTTTCATTTTTATCAAGTTGATAATCATCGTTAGCAAACAACCAAGCACGGTTTTTGCCAAGCGTTAAACACAGCAATTGAATAATATCCTTATGCTGAGTTTTTAGATATTCTTCGATCAATAAAGTTTTTGAATGCAACAATTAGCCCTAAACCGATAAACGCACCTGGTGGCAAAATAGCTAGTAGTGTGCCTTGATAATTTTCAAACACAGTTATATCAAGAGCATTGCCTAACCCGCCTAACAATAAAGATGCCTGTCCAAACAAAGTGCCTGAACCAATTAATTCACGTATCGCACCCAAAACAACAAGCACAACAGAAAAACCAATACCCATCATCAATCCATCTAATGCGGACCTATCCCACGAGTTCTTACTAGCAAAAACTTCTGCTCTACCCAAAATAGCACAGTTGGTAACAATCAGTGGTACAAAAATACCTAATACCAAATATAAATCATAAAAATAAGATTGCATGACAAGCTCGACAATAGTAACAATACATGCTATAAGTAGCACAAAGATGGGGATACGCACCTCTTTGCGAATGACATTTTTAAAAAGTGAAATGCTAGTATTTGAGGCAACTAATACAAAAGTAGTGGCAATTCCCAAGCCAATTGCATTAGTAATATTATTAGTAACTGCTAAAAGCGGACATAAACCCAATAACGCAACCAAGGCTTGATTGTTATTCCACAAGCCATTTTTTACAATTTTGATATATTCGTTCATTAACGGCATTTTTTCAAAACTCTAATATAATCCTTCACCGCCTGATAATACCTAATTCAAATACTGTTTGTAAAATTTGATAAGCCCAACCCTCGATTTTGCATGCTTTTTGATTTTTTTTACTATTAACACGCCTACTTATAAGCAAATTAAGCAAATTCTAATGTGTTAATTTTCAACATAAAATTAAATTATTTTTGCACATTCTACAAAAAGGCTATACAACAAGCAACAATTTTTAGCAAACAAGTGCCGTTGTAACCAAAAATGAGCCTAAACAAACAGGCGTAAGTATGTTATCATGCAATATTCGAAAGAATTTTAACCAAAACAGGAGTGTCAGTTATGAATAAAATTATCTTACTAGCAACAACATTATTGGTATGCGCGCAGTTTACACATGCAGTTAGTCCAACATTTGAGCAAGAAACTCAAACGCAAGCAAAGCAGCTTGATTCAAAAGCACAATTACCAAATCAAAATTCCGTAGAACAAGAGGATGAGATTAAGTCTGATGACCATGAGGCTTATTATAATATGGGAGTTATCCATACTAGGTTAGGCGAACACCAAAAAGCACTTGGTGCTTATCAAAAGGCAATAGAGGTTAAACCTGATGACTATGAGGCTTATTATAATATGGGGGTTCTCTATGCTAGGTTAGGCGAACACCAAAAAGCACTTGATGCTTATCGAAATGCTACTAAGATTCAACCTGAGCACCAAGGTGCTTATTACGCTTACTTCGATATGGGGAATATCTACTCCATATTAGGAGAATACTACAAGGCACTTAATGCTTATCAAAAGGCGATAGAGGCTAAACCTGATGATCATGTAGCCTACTACAATATGGGCAATGTCTATTCTCAATTAGGCGAACACCAAAAAGCAATTGAAACTTATCAAAAAACAGTTCAGATTAGGTCTGATGACCATGAGGCTTATGTCAATATGGGTATTGCCTACTCTCAGTTAGGCGAACACCAAAAAGCAATTGATGCTTATCAAAAGGCGATAAAGGTTAGACATTATGACCATGAGGCTTATTACAATATGGGAAATGCCTATGCTCAATTAGAAGAATACCAAAAAGCAATTGATGCTTATCAAAAGGCTGTTAATATCAGACCCGACCATAAGGTTTACTACAATATGAGTATTGTCCGTGGCATTATGAAGCAACAACGGAAGTAACTTATAAAAACAACTCAGTTAATAGTTAATAAAAAGCCTAGTTTTCGCTGGGCTTTTTAGGTTTTAAATATGAAAAAACAACCAATAAACCAAAACACAAACAACCTTATCAAACCACAGGGGGGGGGTACTTTATCAGGTTGATGCACCAAACCTAATTGTTCTTAAAAAGCAAAATAATTTAGAAGTATTGATTGAAGACAAAACTATTGTCTTCTTAGATTATTTTGAAGTCTGTGATAACGATGAATGCTTAGTAGAACTACCATCTGAAGATGGAGGCGTTTATTTTGTAGATAACAATACAGAATTTACCCAGCTTGATGATGGCTCACAACTTGTTCATTACTACGGCGATGAGGATATCTTAAAATCAATCGCTAATAGTCAATCTGTTGTGTTTGCTGAGTCTTTTGCTAGACTTATAGTTGTCGGTACTTTTAATCCTGCTTTGGCTTCACTGGGTTTTTTAAGTGTCAGCGGCGGCGGTGGCAGTGGGAATGCTTCGAGTGATTCAACTAAAACAGAACCTCAAACACAA
>CALFDA010000076.1 GCA_937950605.1 uncultured PS1 clade bacterium
GCCTTTGATTGAGTCAAATTGTTTTAGCCATTTAATCGCGGTTTTAGGTCCAATACTTGGCACCCCAGGGATATTGTCAGCACTATCGCCAGTTAATGCCAAAAAATCTAATATTTGTTGTGGCTTAACCCCTATTTTGTCAATAACCCCTTGATGATCCAGTAAATTGCCTTTCATATCCAACTGCTTTATGTCTCCATCAACCAGTTGCATTAAATCTTTATCATTGCTAGCAATAATAGTGTTTATTTTGTGTTCTTTAGCGCGATGGGCAAGCGTGGCAATTACATCGTCTGCTTCCACACCATCAATACACATAAAATGTAGCCCCATAGCGCGAATAATCTCATAAAGTGGGTCTATTTGTATTTTTAATGCATCGTCTGCGGGCTTGCGGTGTGCTTTATATTTAGGATAGATTTCATGACGATGATTATTGCCTTTAGCATCAAAAATTGCAATCATTTTTGCTTGAGGATATTGCTTTTGTATGCGTTTAAATGCACCAATTACACCAAACATTGCGCCTGTTGGAAAACCCTCATCATTGGTGAGATTTTGCGAGATGGTAGAAAAATAAGCCCTAAACAAAAAAGCCGACCCATCTAATAAAATAAGTTGCTTTAACATAGGACAAATTTTACACATTTAAACTATTTATCAACGGTATAAAATAAGCGAATGAATACAACTACGCCACAAATTTTAATTAGCGCCCAAAATATTACCCTAACACGATATGGAAAAAATATTTTGGATAAAGTAAGTTTTGAGTTACAACAAGGCGAGTTCTTGACGATTATTGGTCCTAATGGGGCGGGGAAAACTTCGCTAATTAAGGTTTTGCTGGGTTTAATTAAAATTAATAGTGGCAGGATTAAACGTGCAAAAAAACTAAGACTAGGCTATACACCGCAAACTTTTACACCCAATCCATTTATACCGCTAACGGTGCTTGATTTTTGCAATCTTAATCAACGGGTTGAATCTGATTCTTTACAAGAAAGTGCTAAATTAACAGGCATCGAAAGGTTGTTGCATTCACCCTTAAAAAACCTATCAGGTGGAGAATTGCAACGCGTATTATTAACGCGTGCACTATTAAACAAGCCTAATTTATTAATCTTAGATGAGCCTGTGCAAAATTTAGATGTATATGGACAAATGCAGCTTTATGAGTTTATTCAAAACATACATCAACAAAGCGGCTGTGCGGTATTAATGATTTCTCATGATTTGCACAAAGTTATGAAGCAATCCACTCAAGTGCTATGTTTATATCATCATATTTGTTGTATGGGAAAGCCCGATACACTAATCAAAGATGCACGATTTAATGACTTATATGCCGATCAAATGGACGAGTTAATGACAACTTATAAACATCATCACAATCATTCTCATGCAGATTAGCAAGTATAATAATTGTTTTTTAGGACAATAAAAGCATTATGAAAGACATTATTGAACTGGCTTTTGACGACAGAGCTAATATTAACCCACAAACTGCAAGCAAGGAAGTTAAACAAGCGGTTGATGAAGCGATTCATTTGCTTGATTCAGGACAAGAACGTGTTGCCACACAGCAAGAAGTTGGAAAATGGGTAGTCAATGAATGGTTAAAAAAAGCGGTGTTACTCTCTTTCAGATTAAAAAACAACACTCTGGTATCAGGAGGCTTTACACGCTACTATGACAAAGTTGCTTCAAAGTTTGCCAACATGTCTGAGGCGGATTTTAGTGCTATGGGTGTGCGCGTAGTGCCACCTGCTAATGCGCGTTATGGATCATTTATTGCCAAAGATACAATACTGATGCCGTCCTACGTTAATATTGGCGCTTATGTCGATTCTGGGACTATGGTGGATACTTGGGCAACTGTAGGTTCTTGTGCGCAAATTGGTAAAAATGTGCATCTTTCGGGTGGCGTTGGCATTGGTGGCGTATTAGAGCCTTTACAGGCTAGCCCAACTATTATTGAAGACAACTGTTTTATTGGTGCACGTTCAGAGGTGGTTGAAGGGGTTATTGTTGAAGAGGGTTCTGTTATATCAATGGGTGTTTATATTGGACAATCGACTAAAATTTTTAATAGAGAGACTGGCAAAGTGAGTTATGGTCGCGTACCAACAGGTTCAGTTGTTGTCTCTGGCAATCTGCCATCAAAAGATGGTAATTACTCACTTTATTGTGCGGTCATTGTCAAACAGGTAGATGCTAAAACTCGCTCTAAAGTTAGCATTAATGAACTTCTTAGAGGTGTTTAATTTATCTCTATAGGACTCGAGATCCTAGTGCCGTTTTTTCTTAATTCCAAAAGCACAATCCAACAAAGGTATTGTTAGATTCGGTTAAAAAATAATAGGTGCAATTTATTAGACTAATAACCTTTCTCGTTTAACATTTTATAAAAGTCACTACCTAGATTGAAGACCCATCACAAGCCTTGACATAAAGTTATTTTGCTTTCTTGCCTTTGCCTTCTTTATAATTAAACTATAACACAACCTTCAGCACTATCCAAATCACAAACTTTTTTATAATGCTTATGCACTTGAGAGTAATCTTTTTTTGACTCTATACCTAAACCCTAAAACAACACAACTATCAGCCTTATTTAAGGCACAATCTTGTTTAAATTTGGCTTATATTATTGGCGGTATCAGCAACAACGCTAAAACTAAACAAACATAAAATTAACAATAATATTTTTTCATACGCATAATCAACGTCTTTAAACTTTGGTTTTGTATTTTTTAGTTGATTTTATAAATATTAGCACTAGGATTGCAATTTTTTAATTTTTTCTAAGGTTGGTAGCCCTAATTTGAAATCTTTAGCAAGTTTCAATGCTCTATCTAATCTAGCAGGCGCACTACGACCTATGCAAATGTGGTTTAAATCACCCTCAAACGCCATATCCATCATATTTTTTTCTAGTTTCTGTTTGTCAAAAGTTCGCCCTGTAAGGATACTTTGCAGTTTTAACACATCATTAAAAACATTGTGCAATATGTCTAGATGATGATCGCGCACGTCACCAACAGTACTACCCGGCGCAACAGCCAATCCTGTAATATTAACGGTGAAAATATAGACATTTTTAAAAACTAACTCAAATAATAGCGCATCTTCATCAGCAACAATATGTGCAGGAATATCAATTAAAGCTAATGAATCCACTAGAATTTGTGCCTTAGATCCAAATGTAGGTGAGGACATTACTACCTTGCTATCCATGCCTTTTTTCTTTTCAAACCAAACTGAGATAATAGTTGGATTCTCAAACTGGTGTGCCTCCCAGTCGCGTGGCAAAAGCTCGTTTTGTAGCATAGCAACACGATCTTTCCATGCGTTAGGAATAGATTTAAGTGCTGGTTGTAATTGATTTTCAGCAACGCAAACTAAAATAAATTCAGGGTCAATATTAGCGTGCAATTCGTCAATATTAGTTTTTCTAGTAATTGGATAAACAGGATAGTTATTTCTTAAAAAGGCACGAGAAAATACACTACCTAATTCGCCAATGCCTAATACAACAATCGGTTTTTTCATCTTAAAATCTCCATATCATCTTAAAATCTTTAGCAAAATCTGATAAATATCTTGCTTTTTGTTATTGCAAATCATAAATATTGACTTCTAATAATACCTGATTCAAACAACATTTATGGTATTTGATAATTTCTTGCTGTATTAGTCATTTAACTGCCCCACAACAGTTGCATATTAGCAATAGCCGCTAGTGTTGCGGTTTCGGTTCGTAATACTCGAGCACCTAGAGATATAGATCGATAACCTGCTTTGTTGGCGCGATTAATTTCTATCTTGCTAAGCCCACCTTCAGGACCAATAATAATAGTAGTTTGCTTGAATGTCGGCATTTCTAATAAAGATTTTTTAGCTCGGTGATGCAACACAAAACCATTACCACAATCACTGTTAATAAGTTCTTCAAAAGACATTACTAACTCTAAATTAGGCACAACAGATCTGCCCGATTGTTCGCAAGCAGCAATTATAATTTTTTGCCAATGATTGAGACGTTTTTGCAATTTTTCACCGTTAAGACGCACAACACATCGTTCACTAAATATAGGAATAATTTTATTTACTCCTAATTCTACGGCTTTTTGCACCAAAAAATCCATTTTCTCGCCTTTAGCTACCGCTTGCGCTAAGGTTAAATCGAGTTTTGATTCGCAGTGATTTTGTGTTTTTTCTAAAATCTTAACCACACAGTTTTTCTTTACTTGTAATACCTGTGCATTATAATTCGCCCCATCACCATTAAAAAGAGTGATGTTTTGACCTTTTGGAAAACGCAATACTTTTAAATGATGTGATGCGTAGTCGTCTAATGTTATACAATCATCAATTCCTAAGATGGTATTTTGATATAAGCGTGTTTTTTTCATGATATTGTAAAACGCATTTTGTAATTTTGCTTTTAATCTAAGGTGCAGTCAAGGTATTCTATTTATCAATACTTAAAATTAAAAAATTCCTAGAAAAACAAAATGTAGAATACAAGTAGGAATTTTCCTATAATGATTGTTTTATTTTTGCAACAACACCGTTAGAAAATTTGTTTTGCGTCAAACACAGGGCCATCAACGCACACACGTTGCATTGCCACTTTAGCATTTGCATGCACCTTAACCACACAGCCTGCACAACCGCCAACTCCACATGCCATATATTCTTCCAAAGACATTTGGCAAGGCAGATGATATTCTTTGGCAAGTTCCGCCACTGCCTTTAACATAGGGCGCGGACCACAAGTATATATCTCGATTTGGGTGAGATCTTCTGTGTTAAGTGTGTCTAAAAATATCCGTGCTAAATCTGTTGCAAAACCTGTAAAAACACCTTTAAAATCACGCAAACTTGCTAGGCGACATTCGACACCCCAATCCTCTAACAGTGGCATCGTGTGTGTTGCGCCTGCATAATTTTTGCCATTATCGGATAACTTTTTGACAAACGGAAACGCCACCTCTGAACCAAAAATTGCAAAGGGTTGATAGTCTTTATTTTTAATTTGCTGAGCAATAGCAATCAGCGGCGACATACCCACACCGCCACCAATCAATAATGGACGTTTTTTATTGGTGAGTTTAAAGCCATTGCCAATAGGTCCGATAATAGATAATGCGTCACCTATTTTGCGTTCGGACAATTGACGTGTGCCCTTGCCTACTACCTTATAAAACAAATCAAAAGTAGCATTTTTAACATCAACTGACATAATTGAAATCGGTCGCCTCATTGATAAATTATCAGCAACCTTGACATGCACAAATTGACCTGGTTTGGTTTCTTTAGCAATAACATCCGATGCCAAAGTCAATATATACTGATTGTCATCAAATTGATGATGCTTGAGTATATGACAATGGTCGCAAACTTTAATTGTGTTTGCATGCAATTTAAGCATCAGCAGTAATCAATGTGCCAACACCCCCATCAGTGAACACTTCTAAAAGCACAGCGTGAGGCACACGCCCATCAATAATATGTGTAGATTTAACGCCATTTCTAACCGCTGCTAAAGCGCAACCAATTTTTGGCAACATGCCGCCATGAATAGTGCCTCTAGCGATTAATTCATCAACTTTTTTAGCGTCTAAACCTGTTAATAATCTTTCTTTTTCGTCTAATAAGCCAATTGTATTGGTGAGTAAAATCAATTTTTCAGCATTCAATGCTTCAGCAATTGAGCCTGCAACCAAATCAGCATTAATATTATAAAAACATTCATCTACACCTATGCCAATTGGTGCTATAACTGGAATAGCATCTAGCGATGCATCAATCGCAGAAACCTCAACACTATCAACCTCGCCCACAAAACCCAACTCAACACCCTGTGGTGTTGATAGTTTTTTAGCAGAAACTATGCATCTGCCCTTGTCTGCTAAACCAACAGCATGCCCACCATGTTGATGAATCAAATCTACAATTTCTGTATTAACAACATCACCTAAAACTTTTCTTACCACATCCATAGTTTCGCCATCGGTTACGCGCATACCATTGATAAACTCACTTTTTTTACCAATTTCTGCTAATGTTTTGCCAATTTGTGGACCGCCACCATGAACCACAATCGGGTTCATGCCAACTGATTTCATTAATACAACATCACGCGCAAAACTAGATTTTAGTTGCTCATCAATCATGGCGTTGCCACCATATTTAATAACAATTATTTTATCTTTGAATTTTTGAATATAAGGCAATGCTTCAACTAGGACGCGTGTAATTTCTGACATTTGGGTACTTGAAAAAATATTAAGATTCGATTTTACCTCAACAACCGCCCTGCAATCTTACGTCATTAAATAACAAAAGTTGTGGCGTACTTGTGTAAGAAAACTAGGACGGTTAAGTGTGATTTGTAGATTTAGGTCGCAATTTTTCCTGCGCAACTGCCCTATTAAGCCACACATTAGCCTCATCAGCATCAACAATATTGCCCTGCATATCAAGCATCTCTAAATCGTTGTCATTCCAACCTTTAATGCCTAATTTAAGAGAGCGCACATTTTCAAATCCCATGTGTTGCATGGTAAGTGCTGCAAGCGCAGAACGATACCCTGAACGACAAATAAGTACAATATTTTGATTTCTAGCTTCTGCCAACCTAGTCACAGTATGGTCATAATTCCAAACGCATGCACTTTCTAACACCCCACGAGCCACATGTAAAGAGTTTTTAATATGCATCATTTCAAACTCATCTTGCTCGCGAACATCTAATAAGATTAAATCTGAGTTTTGCGTAATCTCTTGCGCTAAATCCCATGGAAATACCTCGTCTACCGTCTTTAATGCTTTTCTTACTAATTTTAAATAATCATCCATTATGTGTATATTTTGATTTTTGTTGTAACGATTTGCTTTAATTTTACAATGCTTTATCGCTAATTTGATAGTATGACTCACCCTCTTTTACAAGCCCAAAACGATAACGCGCTTGAGATTCTAAAACTTCTTTATCTTCGGCATTAAAGGCTTTTAACTCAATGCTTTTGATTTTATTTTGTTGTATTAGTAGTTGATTATTGCGCTTGTTTAGGTCAACGACGGATTGCTTTTCTGCCAAAGAAAATGGAAATTTATTAATCAAAAAATTTTGTTGCACCAAACTTGACAATATCACTATAAAAACAGCGGTTATCCAATATTTAGAAATAAGTTTTATCATGCTTATCAGGTTTTTGGATTTTTCATTAATCTAGTGTTCGACAATCTGTCGTTAAGCGCAAGATTATCACGATCAAACAGTTGATAAACCAAGCCAAATCCTAAGGGTAAAAATAACAAAATTGATATTACAAAACGCATAAAGGCTTGTTGCTGGGTAATGGGTTCAGTATTGTGTTGTTCTATATGAAATTTCCAAGCTTTCATTCCCAGCGTTTGTCCTCCTTTAACCCATGACCAAGTAAAATACAAGTAAATGGTTATCAAGTACACAAAAAATATCCAAACATCAGTTTGCGCTTGTTTTTCAAAAAAAATAATCAAAATAATACCAACTACACAAAACGCCAACGAAAAAGCTAAAAAAACATCATAACTTATGGCACCTAATCGACGCAATAACGAAACATCTGATGTCATGACTTGCTCCCTAATAATAAATTTGGATTAACAGCGGTGCGATTTAAGTAAATTCCCCAGTGCAAATGTGGATTAGTTGCGCGTCCTGTTTTTCCAATTGTGCCAATAACTTCGCCCTTGTTGAGTAGTTGATTTTGTTTAACTAAAATCTTATCAAGATGAATATAGACGCTGATTAATCCTTGTCCGTGGTCCAAAAATATTGTATTGCCATTAAAAAAGTAATTACCCGTTAATAGTACTCTGCTATTAGCGGGTGCTTTAACTATTGCACCAATATCACCAGCATAATCTAATCCAGTATGTTGTCTGCGTTCTTGTCCATTATAAAAGCGCCTAACCCCAAATGGGCTAGTCATAAATCCTTCAACAGGAGGGCTAAATGCGCCATCAGACAAAACTTTATCAGAAAACACCATTTTCGGTCTCGCTAAAATATAACGCTCTTTTTTAATACGCGTCATATGCGATGGATTGGGGTTTACGTATTTTGTATTTTTGCCTTTGAGTGTAATGTGTTGTTCTTGATATTTGTGTTCTTTAACCTC
Organism: uncultured PS1 clade bacterium; assembly: GCA_937950605.1. Classification (GTDB taxonomy): domain Bacteria; phylum Pseudomonadota; class Gammaproteobacteria; order PS1; family Pseudothioglobaceae; genus Thiodubiliella. Next base: position 8,181 of record CALFDA010000076.1, read on the forward strand.
AAAAACAAAAGCACGATTAGCAAAATCTTTAATAGTAATAGACTTTTTTCCTGATTTTTCCATAAGTGGAATACCTATTAGCACTTGCCAGTGCTCATCTTTGATATTTTGCACATACAGTGGAAGTGTGCGGTAAAAAGCCTTAGGATTATGATGATTGGTTTCGAAGTTAACCACAGCAATACCGCCAGGAATTGGGTCATGCTTAATTGGAATACTTGCCCATACAATGCTAGGCAATAATAACAACAAAAAACTAATATTATGCATATTTTAAAGTTTTCAGGGTTGGACAAAGGATTATACATATGGAAAACTAAACGCAGTTAAACAGCCCGCAAAAAACAATGCAACACAACATAGTCAATGTACGTTTTTACTTTGTTCAAAGCGACAAAGCAAAGACATGAGGCTACAAAAATGCTGTTAAAAACGTCACAATCAAAGATAAATGTTTAAAAAATCCCACTTAATAACAACCGATGCCCTATCCCTAGATGCAACAAACTCCAAACTAGCAAGTGCAATTAATTGGGGTTGTTGTAGTATTAAACGCTAATTATCAAACTATCTTATAGTTTTAATTTTATTGCATTAATCGCATCATTTGCAAACTTAGCGCGCTTGTCTTCTAGTGATGTAATTAATCCTTTATCAACTAAATAACCCTCTTCGCCAAAAGTATCTTCATCAACAAACTCAGCAATAAATTCGTCCATACCTTTAATTTTGCCACGATGTGAATTTTTAACATAAAAGTATAAAGGGCGAGAAACTGGATAATCTCCTGATGCAATATTTTCAAAGTTAATTGGTTTAGAATCAATATCAGCACCTTTAACTTTGTCCATATTTTGCTCTAAGAAAGAATAACCAAAAATTCCTAGAGCATTCTTATCGTTCACTAATTTTTGAATAATAAGGTTGTCATTTTCGCCCATTTCAACATAATGACCATCTTCACGGATAGTGCGACAAAGTGTCTTATATTGTTGTTTGTTTTTGTTTTTGATTGCTTGCATGTGTGGAAATGCCCCACATCCACCCTCGATTGCTAACTCTTGAAGCGCATCACGCGTACCAGAAGTTGGTGGCGGACCCAAAACCTTAATCTTGACATTTGGAAGTTTGCTATCGATTTGATTCCAATGGGTAAATGGATTATCAATTAAATCATGCTGATTCCGATTTTGCCCTGCAACACTTGCTGGAACTTTAGCAGCTAGTGCAAGATATAAAGATTTTCTAGTCAGTGCGTTAAAATTCGCCCCTGTTCGAGAATTTGCAATCGCAATTCCGTCAAACCCAATTAACACTTCGGTAATGTCGGTTACGCCATTTTTATGGCATTTTTCAAATTCGTTAATTTTAATTCTGCGGGAAGCATTGGTAATATCTGGGGTGTTGATGCCGTCACCTTTACAAAATAATTTCATGCCACCACCAGAACCAGTAGATTCAATTTTTGGTGTTGGCAAACCTGTTTTTTTACCAAATGTTTCTGCAACAACAGTTGAAAATGGGAATACGGTTGAAGAACCAACTACTTCAATATAATTACGTGCTTGTGCGGTAGTTGCAACAACACTTACAATTAAAGTTGTTGCTGATAAAAGCATCATTTTTCTGTTTAACATTGTTTTTTCCTCTTTCCTCTTTTAATTGAATAATAGATAATGTCTGATTTATTGCAATTTCAAATAGCACAAACGGCGGGATAATACCTAATTAAAATAGCGACAAACATTAATTTTAAATATTTTAATCAGGTATCATCTAGCGACTTAAAATTTCGGATATTTTAATAATAGACAAATCTTTTTTAGACAAAAACTACAGGAAAAAACCATGGCAGTATTAGAACTTAATCAAGAAAATTTTGACAAAACAATCCAAAAAAACGACATTGTTATTTTAGATTTTTGGGCACCATGGTGTGGACCTTGTAAGCAATTTGCACCAACTTATGAAGAAGTTTCTAACAAATTTAAAGATATTGTTTTTGCAAAAATAAACACTGAGAACGAGCAAACGTTAGCTAGTCATTTTCAAATCAGATCGATTCCAACATTAATGATTTTTAGAGAGCAAGTTGCTATTTTCTCTCAATCTGGTGCAATGGCAGGCACTGATTTAGAGAAGGTTATTAAGAAAACACAATCACTTGACATGAAAAAAGTTCATGCAGAAATTGCCAAAC
>CALFDA010000077.1 GCA_937950605.1 uncultured PS1 clade bacterium
CTTTGCTTGATGGTAGGCGAATTTGGAATGAGAAAAACTTAGAAAATAACTTAGAGCAAATTTAATCTAATAGATGTCTTGAGATTTTTAGTTGCTACAGATGTCTTGAGTTTAGAGGTGGTGTTGGGTTGGGTTGGGTTGTTGCATTTTAGGAAAGGGGTTCTAGGTTGTTTTGGTCCGTTTTTATATAGTTTTTCTCATGACTCGCCTTAGATTGTTCGGCTTATAATACATCAAGCCGAATGAATAAGCGCAAAAGTGTAACCAATCTTGCTGAACAAATATAATCACTGTATAATCGCGGGTTTTTACGACAATCAAACAAAGGGAAGAGTGCGATGAATTTGATTAGCCAAATTGAAAATGAACAATTAAAATCAGACATCCCTGTGTTTTCATCAGGTGATACTGTTGTGGTTCAAGTGAAAGTGCGTGAAGGCAATCGCGAGAGACTACAAGCATTTGAAGGTGTGGTTATTGCTAAGAAAAATCGTGGCATTGGTTCGGCGTTTACGGTTAGAAAAATCTCTCATGGGGAAGGCGTTGAGCGCGTTTTTCCAACACATTCAAAAATGATTGATTCAATTCAAGTTAAACGTAGAGGTAAAGTTCGTCAAGCAAAACTTTATTACCTTCGTGGTCTCACTGGCAAAGCAGCAAGAATTAGAGAAAAGTTATCTAATAAAAGATAAAAATCATTTTCATTAAACTTTGAGGCACAAATGTAGTTTACCTACTAAGTCCTGCGGTGTGATTGTTTCGTTGCAGGTTTTAACATTTGCACAAAGTGCTTTTTTATCCAAAAAACTTAGCAAAATAGTTTTAGTTTTTGTATTATTTTGCTGTGTTTTCTGGGTCGCACCTAGTCAACCCTAAACGATTATATTAGCCAAAGATTTACTACAATATTGCCATACCAACGCAAGATTTATTTTGACACAGGAAATCATATTAGCACTAGATGGAAAGTTTTATCGTATAACCTAGACTAGAATAAAATTAATACTTTATACACAGTTTAGATTGATAAATATGGAAAATAACATCAGCATTATTGAAAAATTCTTGGATTACTATTGGCTTTCTTCAGGTGCAAGTCAAAACACACTTTCTGCTTATCGATCTGATTTAATACTATTATCTAAATGGCTGAAATTTTCATTAGTTGATGTTGATGATAAAGACATTACTAATTACTTTGCTAAACGCAGTCTTAGTCCTGCCACACAAGCCCGTATATTGACTTGTCTACGAATATTTTACCAATACCTTGTCGCTCAAAAGATTATTAACAATAACCCCTGTGAAAAACTACACCATCCAAAACAAATACAAAAACTGCCTATTTTTTTAAACATTCAAGAGGTTGAACAACTGCTAAATGCCCCTGATGAAAAAACTATTTTTGGATTGCGTGACCGCGCTATGTTGGAATTGTTGTACTCTTGTGGCTTACGCGTCTCTGAATTAATCAATTTAAACTACCACAACGTAAATATTGGCGAAGAATATATCCGCATTTATGGAAAAGGCAACAAAGAACGAATATTGCCAATGGGGGAAGTAGCAATTGATTATTTGAGCATCTATGAACAAAAATCTAGACCTTTTTTAACCAAAAATAGTCAAACCGATGTTTATTTCTTAAGCAATCGTGGCACGGGTATGACTCGACAAAACTTTTTTTATACAATTAAAAATTATGCTCTCAAAGCAAACATTAAGAAGCCATTATCACCGCACACATTACGCCATGCTTTCGCCACACACCTAGTGCAAAGTGGTGCAGATTTACGCAGTGTGCAGCTAATGTTAGGGCATAGCGATATTACTAGCACACAAATCTATACCCATATTCAAAATAACCAACTGAAAATCCAACACAGCCAACATCATCCTAGAGGGTAGTCAATAAATCGTTACTTAAGCAGGGTTGCTACAAAATTATAAATCACAAAAATATATAGCCTGTTTAAAGATTTTATCAAATCCTTATAAAAGCCTTGACAACAAACTTGTTTTGTTAGGTTTGACAAGATTCATTAATTTAGCAAAGTATGTCATTTCTCTAATCGTTTATAACTTTGTGATAATGTCGTATAGTTTGGAAAAAACCACGAATATTTGCGACAACTTAACGATAAATCTTGTTTGGAGTAATAACTGCATCAAGTGCTATATCCCAAGTTTGGACATCAATTTTATCTATTTTCTGACAATCAAAAGCCAAGCCATAAAGTTTTGGCTGGCGGTAGTTTGTTGGGTTTTTTTTAAAATCTAGGGTGCGATCATAAAACCCTCCCCCCATGCCAAGTCGGTTTTTATTTTCGTCAAAACCAACTAAAGGCATAAAGATAATATCAAGTTGTTTAGCACCTAATATCGCAGTAGCAATGGGCTCACTAATGCCAAATTTATTTTTCTTAAAATATTTCCCAACTTTTGCAAACTTAAGTTTTCTACCATCTAATATTGGAAAATAAATGTCAACATCTTGTTTTTTTAATAGGCTATAGATATGTTTTGTATCAATTTCATTGTCATGTTTTGAATACAGTGAAACCTTTTGCGCATGTTGAATGCTATTTATTTTGCGTACTTGATATAACAATTGTTGGGCAAGTTGCTCGCGCTTATGTGCTCTAATAGCTTGCCGCTTAAGCCTTAGTGATTGGCGAACTGTTTGCATTAATTAAAGCGGATTTTGAATTCTGGTGCCTATTGTCATGTGACCATAAACCTGAACTTCTACAGTTCAAGGCGGAAGTTTGAAGTTTGCCGCAGGCTTCCCACTTCGAGGTGGGCTTGCTCAATAGCATTCTATCGCATCTCCTTATTTGCTTTATTTATCAGCTCAGGGAACAAAAGCCACCTGTATAACAATAGACGCTCACCATTATAATATTAAAAACATTAGTATCAAGCACCATTTTTACTTAATAGCTATATAGTTTGGCAAAAAAAATTTGGATATAGAAATGAAAAACCTCCCGCATCACAGCATTTGTTGCAAAGTGACAAACTTAACGCTTGTTATTTAATAAAAAATAACCATTATGGGTTTTTGGTTTTTTAAAATTTATGGAGTATAATTGCACTC
>CALFDA010000078.1 GCA_937950605.1 uncultured PS1 clade bacterium
ACACTTCAACCCGAAGAGCATCATTTGTTATAGCATTTGCGACTAACCCAGCCGTAGAATCTAAGTGATACCAACTGACTAATAAATTAAGTACTAGAAGTGCCAATAAGGCAAAAAACTTGTTGAATGCACATGGATTGCTAATCATTGACGAAGCTCTTATTAATCTATAAAAACCTATTCTAAACACTAATACGGCAATAAAAATAACAATAAAAGAAGTTATTAACTGTATTTGGCTAGAGGGTATCAGCCATTGCACAATCGCCAGATTAGAAAGGTTTTCGTGAAACAAACAAGCACCAAATATAGCAACTATCAAAAACAACAAGTTAGTGATTTCTAGCATAAATCCGCGTTTAATGCCAAATCCTATAAAGATGATTAAAATAGCCATCATCAGCCAATCAGACCAAATTAATAATCCAATCGTCTCATTAATTTTTGTAATGCTTGCCTCCATTACAGTTGTATCTGTTTCCATGATTGTTGTGTGTTTGTTTGCGTCCATGGTGGATAATTTTACATACTTTTTTTATTTAGACTGTAAGATTTAAGGGTTTTGAGTGCATCAGCAATTACATAAAAAGAACCAAAAATAACAATGCGTTCAATCTGTTTATTATTAAGTGCTTGATAGATTGCTAGGTGCATATTCTCACAAACTTTGATTCTGCTAGACAAACTAAATTTTTGCACTAAATCTTGCATAGCAATTGCGCGATTAGTGTTTATAGGAACAAGCAACCAATCATTAACAATCGACTCCATAATGTTAATCATTGAGGCAATATCTTTGTCTTTAAATGCAGAAAAAATAGCAACACTTGGGCATTTGTCTTTTTCAAGCTCATTTGCCAAAACTTGAACTGCTGCCAGATTATGTGCGACATCTAAAATAATGGTTTTTTGCTGAATAGTTGTGATTTGTAGGCGTGCTGTTAATTTGGTATTTTCAATCCCTTTGGCGCATTGACTTTGCTCAACAGGTAGCACTGATTGTAGCGTATTTACTGCTTGGATTGCAAGCGCGGCATTAATTTTTTGGTGTGTGCCTGATAAAGCTATGGCACCGAGATAAGGCGTGTTAACAAAACTAAGCGGCGCACCAATTTTTTTAGCATACCGATAGATTGTGCTTGGTGGGTCTAAATCGGCGCAAATACATGGAATATTTTTGCGCATAATGCCAGCTTTTTCAAAACCGATTTTTTCGCGTGTATCACCCAAATAATCCGTATGCTCTAGTGCGATATTAGTAATTAGCGCTACATCGTTATCTACCACATTAACAGAATCAAGCCGACCACCTAGTCCAACTTCTAATAGGGCAATATCCACTTTTTTATTGTTAAAAATAACCAGAGCCGCCAATGTTGAAAATTCAAAATAGGTTAAAGATATATCGCCTCTAGCTTGTTCAATTTTCTCGAATGCACTACATATTGTTTTATCGTCAATTTGCACACCATCAATACTAAAACGTTCGTTGTATTGCAAAATATGTGGTGAGGTAAATTTAGCGACCTTGTGTTCTGTTTGTTGATAAATGCTGTCGATAAAAGCAATGGTTGAGCCTTTGCCATTAGTGCCCGCAACGCTAATCACCTTAAAACTCACCCCTCGTGGAAACAGAGTTTGATAAACAGTTTGAACGCGCTCTAACCCTAAATCAATTGCTTTTGTATGTAGCTGCTCTTGATAATTTAACCAATCATCTAAACTAGACAACATTGATGCTGTTGGTGTTGTTAGTCTTCCCAAAACTCACCTTCAATGGTGTTATTTTTGTCTGTTTTTTTATTTTGTTTAGCATTTGATGAGCGTGTTTTGTAGATAAATACCGTATTTTGCTGATTTAAAAATTGTTGCGCATTTTTTTGCAAAATCCGATTAATAAAATATGTCCTAGAAAATGGAATTAAACCCAATAAACCAATGGTATCTGTAATAAATCCGGGTGTTAATAACAAAACCCCTGAGACTAAAATCACCACTCCTTCTAATATTTCTAATGCTGGAGTTTGACCGTTAGCCGCTATATTTTGTGCTTTTGCTAGGGTTGACCAACCTTGATGTTTCAGCAGTGTTGAGCCAATTAATGCGGTGATAATCACCAATAATACAGTTGCAAACCCACCAATTGCATCTCCCACTGAGGCAAGCACATAAATCTCAAGCAGTGTGGTAACAACAAATATTGGAAATAACATATTATTTTTCGTTTATAAACATCAAATCCCAAATCTCATGTCCTAATTGATTGCCACGTTTTTCAAACTTGCTTAGAGGGCGAAATTCAGGTCTTGGTATATAGGTATGGGTGTTTTGTGTGTTTTTAAAGTTTTTATTTGTTTCTAGGGCTTGCATCATATGTCGTGCGTAATGTTGCCAATCGGTTGCCATGTGGCAAAATCCACCTTTTTTGATTTTTTTAGCAATTAAATCCAAAAAATATTGTTGCACAATTCGGCGTTTGTGGTGTTTTCTCTTATGCCAAGGATCAGGAAAAAATAACTGCAAACCCGATAAAGCATCATTTGCAATATTAGTCTCTAAAATCTCAACTGCATCTCCGCGCATTACTTTTAGATTCTTGAGTTGTTTGGTGTGTATGTTGTTTATCAAACATCCAAGCCCAGCTTCATACACCTCAATTCCCACATAATTTAACTGCGGATTGTTTTGTGCCATTTTTATCAAACTGTTGCCATTGCCAAAACCAATTTCTAACACTACATCTTGTATATTGCCAAACACTTGGGAAAAATCTATCACACCATTTGGCATAATGGCATAATCGTCCCATAATTCTTTTAAACCTTGCGTTTGTGAGACTGTTAGCCTGCTAGAACGCTTAACAAAACTTTGGATTTTGCGCATGTAAAGTTTGTTTTATTCGTCTACGTCATCTGTGTCTAGTTGCCCACTTATGCGCCTGCGAATATGTGACCAACTCATGCCAATTGCTAAAATAACCGCCAAAACAATTAACATACTCCAAGTAAAGGTATTTACTTGTTTTAAGTTTAGCCAACCTAAATCAACAAACAACCACAATAAAAAACTAAAAAACGTTACTACAAGCCCAATACCAACAAGCCCTAATGAGCGCAAAGTTACGCGCAGATAAATCACCCAGCCAACTACCAAACTAATCCCTGCCAAACCTTTTAATGGCGTGAACTCACCTATGCTCAACCAATGCACAAAATTGTAAGAACTAGGATTATAACTTGCTAGCACCAAGCCTAGTGCAAATACAAAACGTATTAAAAAGCCCGAAAAAGTTAGTTGTTTCATAACATTTTTTCACAAATAAATTTATTTTACTTTTTGTTTTTACCATCTTTTAGATGATTAAATATCCGCTGATATTGTTGCTTAATTGTTGGGTCGTCAAGCGTTTTAATTCTATGAGTTAAAAATTTCCAGTTCCCAATTTCTTTGCCGATATTTGGATTCACTTTTATTGCATTGTTGAAACTGTCGATTGCCTTGGCAAAATTTTCCATTGCATCATAGGCACCACCCATATTGCAATAAGCCATGTAATAATCGGACTTAATCTCAACCGCCTTTTGATAAGCCTCAATTGCTTGTTGGTATTGTTTCAAATCAGCATAGGCAATTCCCATATTGTTATAAGCCTCATATTTATCAGGCTTAATCTCAATCGCCTTTTGATAAAATTCTATAGCCACATGATATTTTTCGTTATCACTGTATAAAAAACCTAAATTGAAGCAACAAGAAGCTTGTAAGTTTTGGTTATTTGTTCGATAAGCATGCTCTAAAATTTCTCGCCATTTATCAATAGCCTCTTTTATAGATTTTTTATTTTGTAATTCCAAGGCACTTGCAATTAATTTATCTAATTTTGTGCCATGCTGTTTTGCTTTTTCAATTTGTGTATTTTTTGGGTTTTCAGCATTTTGTTGTGCATTTATGTTTGTTATTTCTTTTATTTTATAACTGTCTTTCTCGGCTTCTTTTTTTATTTTTTCTACCTTTTGTTTCATTTCTTTAATTTGATTAACATGCTTATTTGTTTTATCTTCAAAAAACCGCATATATATTGGTGTTACTATAGCAAAAAGCGTTAAAAAAATTGCAATAACCGACAACCACCAATTAATTGACTTTTCTTGGCTGTCTAAAACATCTTTTCTAAGTGCTTGATAATTAATTGCATCACCAACCTTACTTTTTAGGCTTTCAATCTTTTGATTTTGTAATTGTATTTTTAGATCAAACTGTTTTTCTTGCGCTTGAATTGGTTGTGTTGGTGTTGGACTGTTTGCTGTATATTGAGCATACACACTTGTGCTAATTAGAATTATTAATAAGATAATTTTGCTCATGAAATACCGCATAATACCAGTGGCGTGTTTTCAAGGTGCTATGACTAAACCCTTGATATTTGTTATAAACCTTGGTTTTGATAGTGGTTATTATATATTAATCCTTATAGTACTGAAGAGTTAAAAGTCAAAATCTAAACAGTTATTGAAAAACAATACTACCATCAGCCACCATAGTCGCTAAATCTAATCCTGTTACATTGTTTAAGGTGATAGACACATTACTATAATCCCTAAATGTTATAACGCTATCCATGTTGCCATCATGATTGGCATC
>CALFDA010000079.1 GCA_937950605.1 uncultured PS1 clade bacterium
TACTAACAATATTCAAATAGAAGGTAAAAATATCAGCATTCGCAGTATTGAAAACTTTGATGAAGCCGACGAACATAATATAAATATTTGGTTTACTACTATTCATGGTTTACACGCAACACTAAACAATATTAAAGAAAATAAACCAACTTTTGAAGATTTTGCAAATCATAAAATAGTATTTTTAGGTGATGAAGCTCATCACAATAGCAGTCAAACCAAAAAACAAATAGAACTTTTTTCAAGTTGGGAAAATACCGTACAGAAAAGTTTTGAAAAAAATAAAGATAATTACTTAATAGAATTAACCGCAACAGCAGACTTAAAACTACCAGAAATTGCCGAAAAATATAGAGATAAGATAGTTTTTAATTATGACTTGAGACAATTTAGAAAAGATGGTTTTAGTAAAAATATTAGAGTGGTTGATACTCAAATTGATAAAAAACAAAGAATTTTATTAGCACTTATTATTAGTGAGTATAAAAAACACATTGCAAGCAAATATCGATTGCAAATTAAACCAGTTATTCTTTTTAGAAGCTCTACAATAAAAGAAAGTGCAGAAAATACAGAAATTTTAAACAATTTAATAACCAACTTAGAAAGCGATAATTTAACCGAGTTAATAACCAGTTTAAAAGCCGAACAAGACAACTCTTTTTTGATTGAGATAAAAGATTTTATTGAAAATAATCAAGAGTTTTTATTACAAAATATCCCTATTGCCTTTCATCAAGAAAGGGTGATTAATGTTAATAATGAAAAAGATAATGAAAAAAACCAGCTTTTATTAAATAGTTTAGAAGATGCAAATAATCAAATTAGAGTTATTTTTGCGGTAAATAAACTCAATGAAGGCTGGGATGTGCTTAATCTTTACGATATAGTTAAGTTATATGAGGTAAAAAATATTAAAAAAACCGTTGTAAGTGAAGTGCAATTAATTGGCAGGGGTGCCAGATATTACCCTTTTATTTTGCCTGATACTGATTTTAATGAAGATGAAAAATATATTAGAAAATACGACAATGCCACAGGCAAGCAAAGCCGTTTAAAAGTATTAGAGCAATTACATTACCACTCATTACAAGAAGTAGATTTTATCAAAGAGTTAAATAAACAATTAGAACGAGAAGGGTTAGCCGAAGCAAACCAAAAAGAAGTAAAAATTAGCATTAAAGATGAATTTAAACAAACAGATGTTTATAAAACTGGTTTAGTTTTTAGCAATAATAAACAAGTTATTGTGCCAAAATTTAGCCAGTTAAAACTTGAGCAACAAAATTATTTATGGGGCAATGAACATTATCAAATACCTGAAGAAAATATTATCATAGATTTAACTAAAACCATAAAAGAGCATTCAATTGAAGAGCAATTAGAAGTTGAATATAAGAGGTATAAAAGTTTTAAAATTAATGAAATAGATTCACATATTTTTTATAAAGCGATTGCCAAAGATGATTTTTTCAACTTTGAAAATATTAGCAAATATATTAAAAAACAAATAAAAACAGTGCTAGATTTACAAGCAATTTTTGCCGAAAGCAGTATAACTTTCCATTACACAAAAGGTTTAAAGCCAACTTCTAAAAATATCCTAAATGGCTTAATCGAGCTTTTAAATTTAATTAAGCAAAAAATGGATGTGAGCAAAACTAAATACATTGGCACTAAAAAGTTTACCGCAAGCAATATAAAGCAGATATTCAAAAGTTTAAAATTATCAGTATCTCAAAACATTGCTAATGAAAAAGTAATTGAAGATACTACAAATCTAAAATATTTTGCGCAAGACAGTTTTTATGGCGATAGCGGTTATGAAAAAACCGTTATTACCACATTAAACCAATTTTTTAACGAAGATACCAACAAAAAGATTTACCAAGATGTTTATATGATAAGAAATTATGGCGAAATAAAACTTTACAACTTTGCCGATGGAAAGGGTTTTGAGCCTGATTTTATTTTATTTCTTAAAAAACACAATCAAAATGTAAGTTATCAATTATTTGTCGAGCCAAAAGGCGAACACATTAATCAATACGATAATTGGAAAGAGGAATTTTTAGAAAAAATATGCCAAATATCCAACATTGACAAAAACACTAAAATTGAACTTGTGGGCATAGGTGAGCAAAAATATAAAATCGTTGGACTACCTTTTTATAGCCCTAGCAACACAACCGAATTCACCAACGCATTAAAAGAAAAATTAGACAAGGATAAACAATGAAAGGCAATTCTTACGAGATTTTAAAAAAGTTATTACTATCAATCAAGCAATTTAGCACCCAAGATAATAATCTTAATTTGCCTAAAATTCAAAAAGATGGTTTTGATGCCACCGATACATTAATCAATTTATTGTTGCAAGATGAAACCACTAAAAAACTATTTTTTAGTAGACAAGGCAAAGTGCTAGTTTATAACCGTGATAAATTTATTGACTTTATTAGCAATAAAAATTTCTTAGCAGATAGTTACACTAACTTTTCTAACAAAATCGGCTTAGCAGTTGAAAACCGTTTTTTCAAACAAAACTCTGAAGTGGTTTTAAATTTTCCTTTTAAAGATTGTGTTTTAGAAGGCGGACAAACTAAAGACGATAAAAAACAAAATGAATTATTTTTTAATGAGACTTTAGCAGCCGATGAAATAGACAAACTACTCAGTCCAAAGATTTTAACCAACGCTAAAAAATACACTCAAAACGGCATAAGTGATAATGTCAAGTTTAAGCGTGATGAAAACGCTTTAATCAAAGACAATCTTATTATCAAAGGCAATAATCTATTAGCCTTGCACACCTTAAAAAGCAACTTTGCAGGCAAAGTAAAACTGATATATATTGATCCACCCTACAACACAGGCAATGATAGTTTTAATTACAACGACAATTTTAATCATTCAACTTGGCTAACATTTATGAAAAACCGTCTTGAAGTGGCAAGGCAATTACTCAGCGATAACGGAGTTATTTTTGTCCAATGTGATGATAACGAGCAAGCGTATTTAAAGGTTTTGATGGATGAGGTTTTTGGACGGGATAATTTTGTTAATGATATTATTATCAAGGCAAAAGTTAGTGCTGGTGCAAGCGGTGGAGGAGAAGATAAAAAAATAAAAAAGAACACAGAAAACTTAATATTTTTTTGTAAGCATAAACTAAATTTTTGTTACAAACCTATATACAGAAAACACCTAATAGACGAATATATAGAGCAACATAAAAAAGAAAACATAGGATTTTATTACACAAGAATTTTACAAAACGAAGGGGATAAAAAATTTATCAAAGAGATAAATGGAATAAAAATTTATAAACATAGTAATTTTTCTTTTGATACTGTTCAAAATAAAATAAAAAAGGAAGGAATTTCTGTTATGGAGGTGTATAAAAAGTATTTTGATAAAATATTTATGGTTACTAACGCACAATCTTCTATCCCAAGTAAAGTTAATAGAATTATAAATGATAAAAAATGTTTGGTTTCATATCAATATATACCAAAGTCTGGCAAACAAAAAGGCATTAAAACTACAAAATTCATCTGGAATGAAACATTAGTTGTTTGGTTTTCTGATTCAGCAATAAAAAACATTAAAGAGGTATATAAAAAAGAGGAAATAGGAACACTGTGGAATGATATATCTTGGGGTAGGCTTGATTTAGAAGGTAGTGTTAAATTAAAAAGTGGTAAAAAACCAGAAAAATTACTACAAAGAATAATAGGAATGTCCACCCAAAAAGGTGACATCGTCCTCGACTACCATCTAGGCTCTGGCACAACCTGTGCAGTTGCACATAAAATGGGACGGCAATATATCGGCATTGAGCAAATGGATTATATTGAAGATATTGCTGTTAAAAGAATGCAAAAAGTTATCGGCGAAAAAATTAACAAAGACGGTGAGTTGTTAGAAAAAGTTGAGTTTGATAATGGCGGCATATCAAAATCAGTTAACTGGACTGGTGGCGGTGAGTTTATTTATTTTGAACTCAAAAACAATACTACTGAAATTATAAACAAAATCACCAATGCTAAAACTACTGATGAATTATTAGCCATCAAAAACAGCATCAAAGACTATACTTTTGTTGATTATCGTATTAATTTAGAATTTTTAAAAGACAAAAACGAGACCCAAGCAAATAGTGAATTTAAAGACTTTAATAAACTTGAATTTACCGAGCAACAGAAAATTTTATTAAGCATTTTTGATAAAAATCAAATGTTCGTTAATTACTCTGAAAGAGATGATAGCCTTTTTGATGTTACTGACGAAGAAAAAGCCATTAGCAAAGATTTTTATAACAACACTCACACTAATCTATAATAATTTTGGTTAGTAGCCTAATTCTTTAACGCCTCAACAACTAAATCACCCATTTCTTTGGTGCCAACAATTTTATTATCATCACTAGCAATATCTTGCGTGCGATACCCTTGATCTAAAACATCATTAATCGCTACTGTAATCTTTTCTGCAAAATCTGCTTGATTCAAAGAATATTTCAACATCATTGCTAATGACAAAATCGTTGCCAATGGATTAGCTAAATTTTGTCCAGCAATATCAGGCGCACTGCCATGAATAGGCTCATACATACCAAAGCCATCTTGATTAACAGAGGCACTCGGTAACATACCAATAGAGCCTGTGAGCATTGCCGCACAGTCAGACAGCACATCACCAAATAAATTGCTGGTAACAATTACATCAAATTGTTTGGGTGCTTTAACCAATTGCATGGCAGCATTGTCCACATACATATGTGTAAGTTCCACATCTGGGTAATTTTTTGCAATCTTTACCATTACTTCGCGCCAAAGTTCGCAAACTTCTAATACATTTGCTTTGTCGACTGAGCAAACGCGCTTATTGCGTTTTTGTGCAATTTGAAAAGCTGAATGTCCAATTCTTTCAATCTCTGATTCGAAGTAAGTAGCACTGTTGAAACCATAGCGTTGTCCATTACGCATCTCAATACCACGTGGCTGTCCGAAATAAATACCGCTGACCAATTCACGCACAATTATTAAATCAAGCCCCGAGACTATTTCTGCTTTTAGTGTCGAAGCTTTTGCAAGTTGTGGGTACAAAATCGCAGGACGCAAATTTGCAAATAAATCCATCTCAGAGCGCAAACTTAAAAGCCCACGTTCAGGACGTAAATCACGCTTTAATGTCTCCCACTGATAACCACCTACTGCACCTAATAAAATACTATCACATTGATGTGCTGCATCAATAGTGGATTGTGGCAGAGGCGAACCCGTTTTGTCATAAGCTGTGCCACCAACTAAGCCATGCACCAAGGTCATATTAAGCGCATGATTTGCATTGAGATAATCAATAACTTTTAATGTCTGTGCAATAATCTCTTGCCCAATGCCATCACCAGGTAACACAAGTATTTTTGACATTTGTTTATTATGCTATAGCGTTGAAGTTGCTCATTTTACTTCGACCATCTTAAATTGATTTTTATCAACGCCACATACTGGACACACCCAATCTCGGGGTATGTCTTTCCATCTTGTGCCTGGCGCAAGCCCTTCTTCTGGTGCGCCTTTCTCTTCATCATAAATCCAATCACACACTGTACATTTTAATGTTTTGTAACTCATGTTTTCTCCTACAAAAAGTCCTCTTGTTGGTTGCTTTGATGCAAAATCACCTTAAAATTCTATAAATACAAGTTTGCAAGTGCAAATGTGCATTTTTAAGGCTACAGTTGTTAAAGATTGTCAGCATTTTTTGCTAGATATTTGGCAACACCATCTGGGGTGTCTTGCATGCCTTCATCACCTTTTTCCCAACCCGCAGGACACACCTCGCCATGTGTAGTATGGAACTCCAACGCATCAACCATACGCAACATTTCATCAACATTTCGCCCTAATGGCAAATCATTCACCACTTGGTGACGCACGTTAAAATCCTCATCAATTAAAAATGAGGCACGAAGCGCTATGCCTTCTGGATGCGCAATACCATAATCATGCATAATTGAGTGACTAACATCGGCTACTAAGGGAAAATCAATCTTGCCTAAACCGCCATCTTTGGGCGCTGTGTTTCTCCACGCATTATGGGTAAATTGTGAATCAATTGACACGCCTACCACTTCAACGCCTTTATCTTTAAATTGTGCCATGCGATGGTGGTGCGCTATAATTTCTGAAGGACAGACAAATGTAAAGTCTAGCGGATAAAAGAATAACACAATTTTTTTACCCTTGAAACTAGAAAGTGAAAAGTTATCTACAATTGAACCATCTGCTAATACTGCCGCAGAAGTAAAATCTGGTGCTTGTTTTGCAACTAGAGTACTCATATTTTTTTCTCCTAACTAAAATTTACGATTATACAATTAACAAGGACCTAGAAAACTTATAAAAACAAAGGTTTGAGAGGCTCTAACGTTATAATTCAAAAATTTGATATAAGATATTATTGCTGTTTTTAAATTATCAAGCTAGACTGGTAAAATTTGTCAAAAATACCTACGTAAAATACATCTATGCTTAAAATTTATAACACCCTAAGTAAACAAAAAGAAATTTTTCAACCAATTAACCCAGAAAAAATAGGGATTTACGTTTGTGGCATGACGGTATATGATTATTGTCATATGGGACATGCGCGCGTGTTGGTGATGTTTGATATTATTGTGCGTCATTTGCGTCGCCATTTTCCCAAAGTAGCATACGTGCGTAATATCACCGATATTGATGACAAAATCATAAAACGCGCTGCTATAAATCAAGAAGATATTCGCTCATTGACTAGCCGATTTATTGACGCGATGCATGCAGATGAATGTGCACTTAATATCTTGCCCCCTGATATTGAACCGCGCGCAACCGATGCAATCGAGCAAATGTTTTATATGATTGAAACTTTAATTGAGAAGGGTATCGCCTATCAAGGCAAAAGTGGCGATGTATATTATTCGGTGCGACAGTTTAAAAATTATGGCAAACTCAGTGGCAAAAATCTTGATGAACTTGATGCGGGCGCTAGGGTTGATGTTGAAACGGATAAACAAGACCCTTTGGATTTTGTGTTATGGAAAATGGCAAAACCTAGTGAACCAAGTTGGCACTCTCCTTGGGGTGAGGGTCGTCCTGGCTGGCATATTGAGTGTTCGGCAATGTCATGTACTCACTTAGGCAAACATTTTGATATTCATGGTGGCGGTATGGATTTAGCTTTTCCACATCACGAAAACGAAATAGCACAATCTGAAGGCGCAAACGATACAACCTTTGCAAATGTTTGGATGCACGTTGGGTTTGTCAATGTGAATAATGAAAAAATGAGTAAGTCGTTGAACAATTTTTTCACTATTCGCAATGCACTAGAAAATTACGATGGTGAAACTTTGCGCTATTTTATTATGAGTTCACATTATCGTAGTCCGCTTAATTTTTCGCATGAAAATTTAGAAAATGCCAAAGTCTCGCTAACGCGTTTATATACTGCTATGCGTGGATTAAGTGCTTCAAAAGCGGCAACTGAAGAGATTTCTCAGCGTTTTGATTTTGAAATGCGTCTAAACAAGGCACTTGATGATGATTTCAACACACCAATTGCCCTAAGCATTTTATTTGAATTAGCAAAATTAACCAACGCCAAAAGGGACAAAGACAAAGATCAAGCGCATGCCTTGGGGCAACTGTTAAAAAAACTCGGTGCTTATCTTGGTATTTTGCAAATGGATGCTGATACTTTTTTAAAACAAGGTGTAGAGTTATCTGATGATGAGATTAATGCAAAAATTAACAAACGAAATATTGCTAGGGCTAACAGGGATTTTACTTTGTCCGATCAAATTAGAGACGAATTAGATGGACTAGGTATTGTTTTAGAAGATGGCGCGAGTTCAACTACATGGCGCAGAAAATAAAGTGGCAAAATATCTATATTATTAGATATGAATAGTACATTATTAGACTTACGTTTTAATCTATATTTTTGGCAGGAATTTACTAACCCAGCACAAAAATACCACTCTATTCATGTAGCAAAGCGACCTTACAATGTTTAAAATAACTTGCCACTCTTTGATGCTGTTTTTGCAATGAATGCATATACTTTACAACTTCTTTTTTTCATTTCACTTTTTTTATTGGGCTTGTCTACGCCCATTCTTGCCTTTAAATCACAATTCAAATATTCATCAGGATTAAGTTCTGGCGAATAACCCAACTGCCCAACCCCACAAAACACCATACGGATTGCCTAAAATAGGCTAGGTTTTTTCTTATATTTGCTAGTAGAAGAACTGCCTAAAAATATCTAAATGACTTAGAA
>CALFDA010000080.1 GCA_937950605.1 uncultured PS1 clade bacterium
CATGAATTGATAAGAATCTTGATTCATTTTCTTTTATCCTTAATACGGAGATGTCCTTTTTCTCCTTTTGATATTTCAAACAGAACTGTTTCCTTTATTAAATCGCTAAATTTTTTATAACCGAAGTTCAGTGAGGAGAAAGAACCATTATTTTTTGCTATGTAAGATCCGACTTGACTTATATATGACCACCCTTCATCATCAGATGTGTGCTCAACAGCTGTTCTCAACAATCGAACAAGCGCAGTATCTTGTCTTAATGTTTTGCTATCTCGCTTTGTTAATTGTTTCGGTTTGTCTATTTCGTCTTTATCGTCAATAGTTAAATTCTCTATATAAATAAATGGAGAACAGGCATCTACAAAAGGTTTTGGAGTTTTTTTATTGCCAAAACCGTAGACAGGCAACCCGCTTTCTTTAATTCTTAGAACTAACGGCGTAAAATCACTATCACTAGTCATTAACGCAAATGCATCAACATTTTGACCATGAAGCAAATCCATTGCATCAATAATCATTGCCGAATCTGTTGCATTTTTGCCCTTGGTATAAGCAAACTGTTGCATAGGTCTTATTGCATTATTATGCAATTTATCCTTCCATCCTAAAAGGTGTTTAGAATTCCAATCACCATGTGCATGACGAATATTAACCATGCCATATTTTGCAAGCTCTTCTAGCACACCCTCAATGGCATTGTGTCCAACATTATCACAATCAATTAAAAGTGCTATTCGTTTGTTATCTGACATAACGTTTTTTTATTCTTGACGCATGTGTGGAAATAATAACACATCTCTTATAGATGGAGAGTCTGTAAACAACATCACTAATCTATCAATGCCAATACCCTCACCCGCGGTTGGAGGCATGCCATACTCTAAAGCACGGATATAATCACTGTCATAATGCATGGCTTCCTCATCGCCGGCATTTTTTTCTGCCACTTGTGCCTTAAATCTTGACGCTTGGTCTTCGGCATCATTAAGCTCAGAAAAGCCATTAGCGATTTCACGACCGCCAATAAAAAGTTCAAATCGATCGGTAATAAATGGGTTGTCATCATTACGACGCGCTAAAGGCGAAACCTCAGTTGGATATTCGGTAATAAAAGTCGGTTGCATGAGTTTTTCTTCAACCGTAGTTTCAAAAATTGCAAGTTGGATTTTTCCTAAACCCCAAGATTGTTTAACTTCAATCCCTAATTTCTTAGCAGTGGTAATAGCATTGTCTGCGTTTAAATCCTCGGCATAAATATTTGGATTGTGTTGCAAAATCGAATCAAACACACTAATACGCGCAAAAGTTTTAGAAAAATCAAACTCATAGCCCTGATATGAAACTTTTGCATTACCGCACACATCGGTTGCAATACCCCTAAACAGTTTTTCCGTTAAATCCATTAAATCGTGATAAGTGGCATAGGCTTGATAAAATTCAATCATGGTAAATTCTGGATTATGTCGCGCGGATAATCCTTCATTTCTAAAATTACGATTAATCTCAAACACTCTATCCATGCCGCCAACTATTAAGCGCTTGAGATAAAGCTCGGGCGCAATACGCAAAAACATTGGCATATCTAATGCATTATGATGTGTCCTAAAAGGCTTAGCAGTTGCACCACCAGGGATAGATTGCAACATTGGTGTTTCTACTTCTATAAAATCATTATCCGCAAAAAAGTTACGAATATAACTAATAATTTGCGAGCGCCTTTTGAAAGTATCGCGAGAAGATTGATTCATAATCAAGTCAATATAACGCTGACGATAACGAATCTCTTGGTCGTGCAAACCATAAAACTTTGCGGGCAAAGGTCGCAAAGATTTGGTGAGTAGTTTTATTTCACTAACACGTACTGACAACTCGCCCACTTTGGTTTTAAATAATATGCCTTTAACACCAATAATATCGCCAATATCCCATTTTTTAAACTGCTCGTTGTACAAACCCTCGGGCAACTTATCACGGGCAATAAACAACTGGATTTGTCCACTAGTATCTTGAATATGGGTAAAACTTGCCTTACCCATGATACGTTTTGACATAATACGACCCGCCATTGAAACTTCAATGACTTTTTTTTCTAGTTCTTCTTTAGAAAACCGCATGTAAGCATTTGCAACCGTTTCGGCAAAATTTTGCGGTTGAAAATCGTTCACAAAAGGGTTGCCCAATTTTCTTAGAGCAACTAATTTTGATTTTCTTTCTGCTATTAACTTATTATCTTCATTCATTCCTAGATTATGCCTGCTCAAGCTTAAAGTGCAACTTTTATCTTAAAAAATCCAGCACACTATTGTCCTTTGAAAGCGTAAATAAATCAATATAATTGACTCACGCTAATAGTAAAGATACCATATTTATCCATACTTAACACAAGGAATGCGCCCACTATATACCAATTAATAACATCGGATATTAACGCTATATAACGGCAAAGAATTTAACAATAACAGGAGTGACTAAGGCTTACTCTCGTAACGTCTATTTCAACCATGAAGGTCATCATGGGCTTCTCGAAAATTGCGTTATAGATGGCAATCGAGTCCAAACTGTGCGTGGAATTGATTGGAG